>JAMLGR010000014.1 GCA_023957775.1 Fimbriimonadaceae bacterium
GGGGCCAGCCATCGGCGCGGCGGGGGAGTCTCACGCAGAGAACGCTAAGGGCGCAAAGGGGTAGGGAGGGCTCACGCGGAGGCGCTGAGGCGCGGGGGGGAGTTTCACGCAGAGGCGCAGAGGCGCGGCGGGGGCGTTTCACGCAAGGGACGCAATGGGCGCTATGGGGGCGTTTCACGCAAAGAACGCAATGGGCGCAAAGGGGGGGGCATCGCCCCAAGGCCCAAGGCCCAAGGCCCAAGGCCCATGGACGAAGGCCCAAGGACCAACCGGGCCCAAGGCCCAAGGCCCAAGGCCCAAGGCCCAAGGCCCAAGGCCGAAGGCCCAAGACCCAAGGGCCGGGTCATAATCGGACATGGCCACTTTGTCGCCCTCCGTCGCTACGCACCGTGTCCCTCTCGCCGAATCCGACCCTGCGGTGTACGCGCTGGTTCGGAAGGAGGAAGTGCGGCAGGAGCACCACTTGGAGCTCATCGCGAGCGAGAACATCGCGAGCATAGCCGTTCGGCAGGCGATGGCGTCCGTGTTGACGGACAAGTACGCCGAAGGCTATCCGGGCAAGCGCTATTACGGCGGGTGCGACGTGGTCGACGAGGTCGAGGAGTTGGCGATCGCGCGCGCGCAGGAGCTGTTCGGCGCCGAGCACGTGAACGTGCAGCCGCACAGCGGCGCGCAGGCGAATATGGCCGCGTACTTCGCGGTGCTCCAGCCTGGCGACACGCTGATGGCGATGAACCTCGCGCACGGCGGGCACCTGACCCATGGCAGCCCCGTGAACTTCAGCGGCAAGTTCTACAACATCGTCCCTTACGGGGTTCGGGAGAGCGACGAGCGGATCGACTACGACGAGCTGCGCCGATTGGCCCGCGAGCACAAACCGAAGATGATCGTCAGTGGGGCGACCGCCTACTCGCGGGAGTTCGACTTCGCCGAGTTCCGCAAGATCGCCGACGAGGTGGGCGCGCTGCATATGACCGACATGGCGCACTACAGCGGGCTCATCGCCGCGGGTGAGTACCCCTCGCCCGTTCCACACGCGGACATCGTGACCACCACGACGCACAAGAGCCTGCGCGGTCCGCGCGGCGGAATGATCCTCTGCAAGGAGGATTACGCCAAGGAGATCGACAAGGCGGTGTTTCCGAACGTCCAGGGCGGGCCGCTCATGCACGTCATCGCCGCCAAGGCCGTGTGCTTCGGCGAGGCGCTGCGCCCGTCGTTCAAGACGTACCAGCGGCAGATCCGGCTCAACGCCGCCGAACTGGCTGCGGCGATGGCGCGCGAAGGCTTCCGTATTGTCAGCGGGGGGACCGACTCGCACCTCATGCTCGTGGATTTGAGGCCCTTTGGGGTGACCGGCAAGATCGCCCAGTCCGTGCTGGACCGGGTGAACATCACCACGAACAAGAACTCCATCCCCTTCGACCCCGAGAAGCCGTTCGTGACGAGCGGCATCCGCCTGGGCACGCCCGCAGTGACGTCCCGAGGCATGAAGGAGGAGGAGATGATCGTGATCGCCTCGCTCATCGCCAGGGCGCTCAGGGGCCACGAGGACGAGGGCGTGCTCGAACTGGTTCAGCAAGACGTCAAACGCCTAGCCGAGTCTTTCCCCGTTCACGACGTCTGATCTCGTTCGTCGCTGGGGGTCACGAAGCGTTGAGAAAGGCGAGCGCCTGTTCGCGGGTTGTTCGGACCTCGGCGACGGATTTCGGCTTTCGGGCGATGCTGGCTTGCTTCGTGAGGATCAGATCGCGGATCTGCATTCCCCGCATCGTCACCGTTGCTCCGACGGGGAACATCACGGCGAGCGGAGTGGCGGCCGCAAGGTCCTCGATCACGGCGGTGAACAGGCTGCGCCCGCGCCGGACTCGGAGAACGGGGACCGTACAAGCGATCCCTCGCCGGCGCGCAGGGCGTCGGGCGTAGCCGTCCACGACAAACTCACCGAGATCTGGGAACTCATGCTGCAGCGCCATGCGTGGGATGGACGAGCGCAAGACTCGGGCCAAAGTGGGAAGGTGCGGGCGTGGCACCCGATGGGCACACCGCAGCCCGCTCCACCCGTTGTCACTCCCAGAGGGCTTACTTTTCTTCTTTGAAGTCGGCGTCGATGACCTCGCCTTCGGTCGCTCCCACTCCCGCGGTCGCCGTTTCGTCCTCATCCGTCGGCACATCCGAGGTCGCCTCTCCGGCGGACTCGCGGTAGAGCTGCTCGGCGAGCGCGTGGCTCTCGGCTTCCAACTCGGCGAAGGCCTGGCGCATCGGATCCTCCTCGTCGGCGGCGACGGCTTTGCGCAGCTCCGCGACCTTCTCCTCGATGCGGGTGCGGTCGCTCTCCGCAACCTTGTCGCCCGCCTCGCGGACCGTCTTCTCGACCGAGTGGCAGAGCTGCTCGCTCTTGTTCTTCAGCTCGGCGCGTTCCTGGGCGGCCCGGTCGGACTCGGCGTTGGCCTCGGCTTCCTTGACCATCCGCTCGATCTCATCCTTGTTGAGGTTGCCCGAGCCGGTGATCGTGATGCTCTGTTTCGTGCCGGTGGCCTTGTCCTGAGCACTCACTTGGAGCAACCCGTTCGCGTCGATGTCGAACGTGACCTCGATCTGCGGAACGCGCGCCGGCGCCGGCGGAATGCCCGCCAAGTGGAACCGGCCGAGGCTCTTGTTGTCCTTCGCCAGCGGGCGCTCGCCCTGCAGGATGTGGATCTCCACCTCCGGCTGGTTGTCCGTCGCGGTCGTGTAGGTGCGGCTCTTCTTGGTGGGGATCGTCGTGTTGCGGTCGATCAGCTTGTCGAAGATGCCGCCCTGGGTCTCCACGCCGAGGCTGAGCGGGGTCACGTCGAGCAGGAGGATGTCCTTGACCTCGCCGCCGAGCACGCCCGCCTGGATCGCGGCGCCGATCGCCACGACCTCGTCCGGGTTCACCGAGCGGTTCGGCTCCTTGTCCGTCAGTTTGCGGACAAGGTCCTGCACCTGGGGCATGCGCGTCGAGCCGCCCACGAGGATCACCTCGTCGATGTCCTTCGACTTGATCTTCGCGTCCTCGAGCGCCTGCTGGAACGGCTTCTTCACCCGCTCCATCAGCGCGGAGGTGAGCTCCTCGAACTTCGCCCGCGTGAGGTTCATGTCGAGGTGCTTGGGCTCGTTGTCCACCGCGGTGATGTACGCGAGGTTGATGTTCGTGCTGACCTGGCTGCTCAGCTCGATCTTCGCGCGCTCCGCCGCTTCGCGCAACCGCTGGACGGCCGCGCGGTCCTTGGTGAGATCCACGCCCTGGTCCTTCTTGAACTCCGCCGAGAGCCACTCGACGATCATCTGGTCGAAATCGTCGCCGCCCAGATGGCTGTCGCCAGCCGTCGAGAGCACCTCGACGACCCCTTCGCCCACGTCGAGGATGGACACGTCGAACGTGCCGCCTCCCAGGTCGAACACCAGGATCTTCTCTTGCGACTTCTTTTCAAGGCCGTAGGCCAGCGAGGCCGCGGTCGGCTCGTTGATGATGCGCAGCACCTTCATGCCCGCGATCTCGCCGGCGTCCTTCGTGGCCTTGCGCTGCGCGTCGTTGAAGTACGCAGGCACCGTGATGACCGCCTGGTCCACGGTGGTGCCCAGATACGCCTCGGCGTCTGCCTTGAGCTTCTGGAGGATCATCGAGCTGACCTCTTCGGGGGTCAAATCCTTGTCGAGGGCAGGCACGTGCACGACCACCGTGCTGTTCTTTCCGGCTTTGACCTTGTAGCTGACGCGCCCCGCCTCGTCCTTCACTTCGCTGAGCTTGTGGCCCATGAAGCGCTTGATGCTCGCGATCGTGTTCTCCGGGTTCACCACCGCCTGCCGCTTGGCCGTGACGCCGACCAGCCGTTCGCCGTTCTGCTTGAACGCGACGACGCTGGGGAGTGTGCGCGAGCCCTCTGCCGTCGAGATGACGACGGGCTCTCCGCCCTCCATCACCGCCACCACGGAGTTCGTGGTTCCTAAATCGATTCCAATCGTTTTTCCCATGCTTGTTGCCTCGTGTCCTTACCTTACCTTATCGGCTTGTTGCGATAGGTATGAAGACACTTGAGTCTATTACACTCAACGCCAGATGGCCGCAAAGGGTTCCCGGGGTCAGGGTTGGCCCGCAACCCAGAGCGCTTCGTACGTTTCGGGGTCCTCGCAGAGTTCGTGGGCGACGGGACCGTCGAAGATCGCCTCCCAGCGTTCTTCCAGTTCGGCGTCGTCGCGAACGATGCGGTCGTAGCTTTCCGAGTAGAAGGGTGGGAAGGTCTCCCCCGAGCGTTTGGCGATGGCCTTGCCGGCTTTGGATTTGGCGCGTTCCACGATCGCGGCGAGTTCGTAGGGGCGGCCGTGTTTGTCTTCGCGAACGGTGAAGAGCAGTTCGGTCGTTTCCGGCAGCACGCCGACGATGAGCAGATCCCACTTGTCCCCTTCGGGTTTGAGGAGTTCGCGCAGGAGGAGCAGGCGTTCCGCGGACTCGAGGGCGCGGCGGTGGCGAAAAGTGACGTAGTAGCGGACGTCGTCCGCGCGCCAGTGGGGCAGCCGCCCCCTCCAGATGCTGAAGTTCTTGAATGGATCCATATGGGAATCGGGAAACGGGAAACGGGAAACGGGAATCGGGAGTCGGGAGTCGGGAATCGGGATCGGGATCGGGTTCCTAAGACAGCGCGGCGTCGCCTCGTTCTCCGGTCCGGATTCTTACGGCATCCATCACTTCGCTGACGAAGATCTTGCCATCGCCGATTTCTCCCGTTTGGGCGGCCCGGACGATGCTCTCGAGCGCGGTCTCGAGCTCCTCGTCGCGCACGACGACCACGATCTTCATCTTGGGGAGCAGATTCACCGCGTAGGTGCTTCCCCGGTATTTGTCGGTGCGCCCGAACTGGCGGCCGTAGCCGCGCACCTGCTCGCAGCTCATCCCGGCGATCCCGGCATCCTCAAGCTCCTGCTTGACCGCCTCGAGACGGTTGACGCGGACGAAGGCCTCGACGCGTTTCATAGCACCTCCACGGTCAACGAGTCATTGGTGAACACGCAGATCTCCGAGGCGATGGCGAGCGCCTCGCGCGCGATGGCCTCGGCATCCAGGTCGCTGTGCCGCAGCATCGCCCGGGCCGCCGCGACCCCGTAGGCGCCGCCCGAGCCGATGCCGGCCACGCCGTCGTCGGGTTCGATGACGTTGCCATCGCCGCCGACGATGAGCATGCCCTCCCGGTCGGCGACGATCATCAGGGCGTTGAGCTGGCGCAGGATCTTGTCGGTGCGCCACTCCTTTGCGAACTCGACCGCGGCGCGTTTCAGGTTGCCTCCGAACGACTCGAGCTTGGCCTCGAAGCGGTCCTGCAGGGCCTGGGCGTCGGCGACGGAGCCGGCGAAGCCGCACAGCACGTTGCCCGAAGCGAGGCGCCGCACCTTCTTCGCGCGGTGTTTGAGGACGATGTTTTCGCCGAACGTAACCTGGCCGTCTCCGGCCAGCGCGGTTCGGCCGTCCCTGCGAATTCCAACCACGGTGGTGGAGCGAATCATGCGCGAAGTGTACTGTCCGCCGGCAGCGGTTGGCATCATGGGACCCTGCTGGCTCGTCCTTGGAAGAAGGGATGGGTTCCAACACGTTCGGATGGAAGGCTGCGGCCGTGGGTGCGCCGTTGCTTCTGGTCGCCGCGGCGTTGCTCTCGTGGAGCGGTTCGGTGGCGATCCGTGCCGAATGGATGCTGCTTGGCGGAGCCGCCGTGCTCGCGCTCGCCACTTCTCTGATCTTCCGGGAGTGGCGTCAGGTCGAGTTGGATCGCCGCGAGGATGCGTGGCGGCTCGAGCTCTTGGAGTTGGAGTCCACGCGCCAGCGGGAGGCCGTGGATGCACTCGCGGACGGGCTCGAGGTGGCGATTCTGATCTGCGGGGCCAAAACGCAGATCCTCTACGCGAACCGCCGCGCTCGGGAGCTGTTCGGCTTTGACGATCCGCGAGGGCGCCCCATCGTGGCGGTCACCCTCTCGTACGAGTTGGAGAAGCTCGTGCTTGGCGCCGAGGAGACGGGCGAACCCCAGTCGGCCGAGCTCACGTTCTCCTATCCCGAAGCGAGGGTGGCCCGGGTCAAGGCGTGGCTCGCGCCCGACGGCCGCGCGCTGGTGACGATCATCGACCTTACGGCGCTTCGGCACTTGGAGCGCGTTCGGCAGGACTTCGTGGCCAACGTGTCCCACGAGCTGAGGACTCCGCTCAGCGTCATCCGGGCGATGGCCGAGACCCTTCTCGAGGACCCCGAGGCCGACGAGGCGCTCCACGAAACGTATTTGGCGAAGATCGTAGGGGAGGTCGACCGCCTGTCGCTGATCGCGAACGACCTGCTGATCCTCGGCGCCGCGGAGTCCAACCCCGTCCGCAAGCAGGCGTGCGACGTGGCGGACGTGTTCCGGACGTCGCTCGGCCAACTGGAGCGCAAAGCGCGCGAGAAGGGACTCGAAGTCGCCTACAAGGGGCCGGACCATTGCGTGATCCCCGCGAACGCTACGCAGATCTCCCAGGTTGCGACCAACCTCATCGACAACGCGATCAACTACACGTCGCAGGGATCGGTGACCGTTGCGTTGCAGCGTCGGGAGAAGGACGTGCTGATCACGGTTGCGGACACGGGCATCGGCATCGCCTCCGAGCACCTCCCCCGGCTCTGGGAGCGGTTCTACCGGATCGACAAGGCCCGTTCCCGGTCCACCGGAGGCACCGGACTCGGCCTGAGCATCGTCAAGCACATCGTCGAAGTGCACGGGGGCACGGTCTCCGTCCGTTCCGCGCTCAACGAGGGCTCGACCTTCGAAGTCACGTTGCCGGTTGGGGACGAGGAAGCCACCCCCGAGGTGTAGAAGGTCTCACGCAAAGGACGCAAAGGGCGCAATGGGGGAGTCTCGAAGGCCCAAGGCCTAAGGCCAACGTAGTCTCACGCAAAGGACGCAAAGGGCGCAATGGGGGAGTCTCGAAGGCCCAAGGCCCAAGGCCCAAGGCCTAAGGACTAAGGACGACTCTCGGCCCCTCGTTACCACACCGGTCGATGATCGAAACGGCCACGCTCGTCGCGCCGGGGCTGAAGCCGGTCGTTGCCGAGCCTTCGCATCCCACCACGTGGCTAAGCGTCCACTTGCCGCCCTGCTTCTGATAGACCGCGGCGAAGAGGGCGTCTTTGTCTTTGGTTCGAATCTCCAATGTTCGCGCCTTCCCGGCACGCACCGCTCGAACCGTCGGCGTAGCGGGCGCTTTGCCGTCGAGCCAAGGCGAGGGAGGGATCAACGCGGCGTCGCGGTACGGGCCGGCCATGAGCGCGGCGGCCACCCCCTTGTCGGGGTTCATCAGCGCCTTCATGCTGAAGTGGACGTTGCCCCCGCGGTTGGGCAGTGCGCGTCGCGTGGCGGCCACTTGGTCGAGGATCTCCTGAACCGGCCATTTCGCGCTCGTCAGGATCTGGCTGGTGAAGTTGCCGGGCCACAGGTTCCGCTTCTTGACGTTCTGGCTCTTCCACCAATCGAGCAGGACGGTGTAGCTCTGCGGCTTCTGGTCGATCGGCCAGTACAGTTGCGGAGTGTAGTAGTCGCACCACCCTTCGACCAGCCACTTGCGCGCGTCGGCGTAGAGCGCGTCGTACTGGTCGATGCCCGCCTGGATCCCCTGGGGCACCCCTGGGCGATAGATGCCGAACGGGCTGATCCCGAACTTGACCCAGGGCTTCGCGCCCTTGATCGCGGTGTAGAGTCGGTGGATGAACCCGTCGACGTTGGCTCGCCGCCAGTCACCCAGCGCCAGCTTCCCGCCTCCCGCCTGATACTTCGCGTAGCTGGAGGCGTCGGGGAACGGGAGGTCCCTCTTCTTCTCGGGATCGCTCGGGTCCTTGACGGGGTAAGGGTAGAAGTAGTCGTCGATGTGGACCCCGTCGAGGTCGTACCGCTTCACCACGTCCAACATCACCGCGATCGAGTGGTCTTGCACCCGTTTCTCGCCCGGGTCGAGCCAGAGATAGCCGCCGTACGCCTTGGCGAGGTCCGTGGTTTGGGAGATGTGCGTGGGCGCGGGTTTGCCCTTGGCGGCCGGGTGCCAGGCCCGGTAGGGGTTGAACCAGGCGTGAAGCTCGAGTCCGCGCTTGTGCGCCTCTTCGACGGCGAACTTCAGGGGATCCCAGTTGGGCGAAGGCGGCCTTCCTTGGGCGCCCGTCAGGAACTCGGACCAGGGCTCCAGCTTGCTCGGATAGAGGGCGTCGGCAGCGGGGCGCACCTGGAGGATGAGGGCGTTGAGCTTGATCTTCTGGGCTTGATCGAGAATCGCGACCAGCTCCGCCTTGGCTTGCTCGGTGGAGAGGTCCCTCTTGGAGGGCCAGTCGATGTTGTCCACCGTCGCGACCCACGCGGCGCGGAACTCGCGCGGCGCCAGGGGCGGCAGGTCGGGCGGGACGAGGGCGATCGAAAGCAACGCGAGCATGCCCCAAGGATACCGATGCCTTCGCGTGCGGGCGCAAATGCGGGCGGGACCCGTCCCCTCGCGAGATCGGTATCCTCCCAGAATGATTCTCGTGGTTGGGGGGGCGGGCTACATCGGTTCGCACATGTGCCGGGTGCTGCGCGAGGCTGGGGAGCCGCATCTCGTTTTCGACAACTTCGAGCAGGGCCACCGGGAGGCGCTCCACGGCAGCCCGGCATTCGACGGCGATCTGCGCCGGCCCGAGGATGTGGCCCGCGTGTTCGCCGAACACCCGATCGATGTCGTCATGCACTTTGCGGCCTACATCTCCGTAGGGGAGAGCGTGAGGGAGCCAGGCAAGTACTGGCGCAACAACACCGCGGGCGTGCTCAACCTATTGGACGCGATGCGGGAGGCCGACGTGTCCAAGCTCGTATTCTCCTCGACGGCCGCGATCTTCGGCGAGCCGGAGTATGTGCCGATCGACGAGGACCACCCCAAGTGTCCGACGAGCCCCTACGGCCAGAGCAAGCTTGCCGTCGAACGCATGCTGGCGGACTTCGACACGGCGCACGGCTTGCGCAGCGTGTGCCTGCGCTACTTCAACGCCGCCGGAGCCTCGCCGGAGGGGGAGTTGGGCGAGGACCACACGCCCGAGGAGCACCTGATTCCCCTTGCGATTCTCGCCGCGCTGGGACGGCGCGCGGGGCTGAAGATCTTCGGCACCGACTACCCGACCCCGGACGGCACGTGCGTGCGCGACTACATCCACATCCTCGACCTGGCGGAGGCCCATCTGCTGGCGGTGCGCCACCTGCGTGCGGGCGGCGAGTCCCGTCGTTACAACCTCGGGAACGGGGTTGGGTTTTCGGTTCGCGAGGTGATCGACACGGTTGAGAGGGTGTCGGGTCGGCCCGTACCCCGCGAGGATGCCGCCAGGCGCCCGGGCGACCCGGCAACGCTGGTCGCCGCGAGCGACCGGATTCGGGAGGATTGGGGTTGGAAACCGACCTACCCGGACTTGGAGACGATCGTGCGCCACGCGTGGGCGTGGTTCGAGGCGCATCCCCAGGGGTACCGGAGCTAAGTCTCTGCTGGTGGTGGGGGGCCTTGCACGCCCTTCCAGCGGGCGTGGCACCCCCGGGGGTGCCCCCGGGACGGCCGGGTCCGGTCGCGGAGCGGCCCGCCCGGGTGCGGGAACACCCGAGCAGGGAGGGGAAGGGTCCCCCTGTCAGCGGGCCGCCATCGCTTCGCGGTTGATCTCTCCCACCGCGATGTCGGTGAGGTGTTTGTCGGTCGCGCCCTCTTCGTCGAGGGTGGTCTGCAAGGTCCGCTGGATCTTCGAAAGGCCGAGGTGCTTGGCGTAGGTGCGGACGCATCCGTACCCCGCCATCTCGTAGTGCTCGACCCTTTGCGCCGCGGCGATCAAGCCTGCGTCCTTGACGTCGGGGTCGGCCTTTTCGGCGATCATTTCGCTGCCTTCCTTGATCAACCCCTCCATGGCCTTGCAGTGCTTGCCCTTGGGGTCCTCGCCCAACTCCTCGAACACCTCTTCGAGGCGCGACACGTGTTGTTTGGTCTGCTCAAGGTGGTCGCCGAAGGCCCTCTTCAGACGGTCGTTCGACGCGGCGTCCTTCATCTTGGGAAGGGCCTTGAGAATTTGGTGCTCGGCGTTGTACAGATCCCTCAACTCCTCGACGAACAACTCTTTCAGATTGGTGACTCGATCGGACATAGTGACTCCTCCATGAAGTTTCGGAGGGCTCTCGGGCGGGATTGCCCGAAGGGCTTGCCTCCTTGGTCCCATTATCGAGGAGGCGGCGTGGCGTTGCCATCAAGATTCCGCAAAGATCAGCGATCGCCACGAAGCGCCCGTGCAAGGGGGTGGACCGCGCCGGCGTGGCGCGCGACCTCTCGATCGAAGCGTTGCCGGTCCACGAGGAAGAGCGGGATCCAAATCACGGGCCGGCGGCTCAGGTGGGCGAGGCGGAGGTAGGCGAATCCGGGTGCCAGCGTCATCTTGCGGATCGTAGCGAGATCGCCCCAAGCGAGGCGGTGGTAGCGGTTCCAGATGTCGTAGCCGCCGATCCCCTCTTCGTCCACATCGATCCGGTAGGTCCACGTCGCGTAGAACAGCGGAATCGCGCAGAAGGCCCACGCGCCCACGACGGCGACGGGGAGGTGCCACCACTCCCGGTTCGGATTGTCGATCGTCACCGCCATCACGGGAGCAAGCAACAAGAGGAACGCCGCCACCGTGCGGAACGGCACCCAGAACGAGCTGGCGAACTGGGTGCCTCGGCGCGGCTTCGAATGCCTCATCCATCGGAAGGGACGGGCGGGCGGGCGCGAGGGTTGCCGGACAAAGGGGTGCCACGCCCGCTGGACGGGCGTGGGTTCGAGTTTGAAGCTGGAAAGTGTCGGCGCATCCGCCCTGCGGCGTGGGACGCGCGCGGCAGTCCCGAACGGTCAAGGTTTCCAGGCCGCGGTGCCGTGCAGGGTGATCACCCCGTCGCTGGCCTCGATGGACGTCAGCGTCACGTCCAAAGGCAGGTCGGCCGCGTCGAACACGGGATTGACCTTGGCGAGGTTGGTCTCCACGAGGCCCCGAACGGGCGACGGGACACCGTCGGCGCTGGCGAGGTCGACCCAGATCTGCTTGCCGTCGACGAGTCGGAGCGTGCAGACCACGCGCGCCCGAATCTCGACGATCACGCGCGCGCTCGCCTCGACCACCACCTTTCCGTCCTCGAGTTGAACGTCGAACCGTTGCAGGCCGCCCGGCGCCTTCTGCTCCAAGAAGGCGGCCACCGCGTCCGCGCTGATTTTCGCGACGAGCTCGGCGGGGGCCATCGAGACGGCAAAGGGCTCCGTTTCGATGCGCGTGGCGTCGGCCTGGAGCGTCAACTCCTCGATCGTGAGACCGACGGAGGTCTCCAGATCGGCAAACGTCGCGGCCCAGGCTCCGGCGCGGATGGATTCGGACATGGGCGGAGCCTACCTGCCTGCGGCGGGCGTGTCCCCCCTTCGGCCTGCAGGTACGCTTTCGAGCCTGGGCGAGTGGCGGAACTGGTAGACGCGCTGGATTTAGGTTCCAGTGTCGCAAGACGTGAGGGTTCGAGTCCCTCCTTGCCCACCACGGGGGTTTGCGGGGCGGGGTTTCACGCGCACGCAAGGAACGCAAAGGGCGCACGGGTTTCACGCAGAGGCGCTGAGGGGTTTCACGCAAGGAACGCAAAGAGCGCACGGGGATGGTGTCACCTTGGGCGTCGGTGGGTGTAGGGTGTAACTGTGCTGCTCGAAGTGTGCTGTGGTTCGGTTGAGGAGGCGGTGGCGGCGGCAGGGGCGGGGGCGGACCGCCTCGAACTCTGCGCCGCGCTGCCCACGGGCGGGGTGACGCCTTCCATCGGGATGATCGAAGAGGTGCGGGCGCGCGTGAGCCTTCCGCTCGTGGCGATGGTGCGGCCCCGCGAGGGGGGGCCGTGCCCGCACGAAGCCGACTTCCGTGCCGCGGTGCGCGACGTTCGACGCTGCGTGGCCGCCGGGGCGGACGAGATCATCTGCGGCGTGCTGGACGCGGAGAGCCGCGTGGACCTTGCGCGAAACGCCGAGCTGGTATCGGCCGCGGAAGGCACGCCCGTGGCCTTTCACCGCGTGTTCGACATGGCGGCCGACCTCGACGAGGCGCTGGAGGCGCTGGTGGGACTCGGGTTTTGCCGGGTGCTGACGAGCGGCGGCGCCCCCAACGTGGACTTCGGTTTCGAAGCTCTGGTCCACCTGTTGGAGCGGGCCGCGGGCCGCATCGCGATCCTGCCGGGTGGCGGTGTCAGAGAGCACAACGCCCGACCCCTCCGGGAGGCGGGGTTCGAGGAGATTCACTTCTCCTTCCGGCGAGAGAAGGGAACAGGCTACGGCGGGGTCGCCGACACCGAACCGGACCCGGAGCGCATCCAAAGGATTCGCGCGGTGGTGGAGTAGACGGGGAGTGGCAAGGACCACAAACCACAAACCCCAAACCACGAACCTACAAGACGATCACCGACCGAATCACATTGCCGGTCTCCATCTCGTGGAACGCGTCCTCCACGTCCTCGAGCGCGATCGTCCGCGTGACCATGGCGTCGAGCTGGAGTTCGCCTCGCAGATAGAGGTCGGCCAGGAGGGGGAAGTCGTGCGAGGGGAGGGCGTCCCCGCAGTGGCACACGTGCAGGGCGGCCTTGTTCCAGTACACCCCGACCGAGAAATCCCCGAGGTTGAGGTTCAGCGCGTCGTCCTCTGCCGGGAACCCGATCGTGGTTGCCGTCCCGCCATAGGAGAGCATCTTCACGCACTGCTCGGTGCACGCCGGGATCCCCGTGGCCTCGAACGCGTACTCGACCCCGCCGTCCCAGCCGTCGTCGGTGAGTTTGCGGACCTCGGCGACAGGGTCGCATTCGGATGCGTCCACCGTGTGCGTCGCGCCAAAATCGCGCGCCCACTGGAGCTTCACCGGGTTCACGTCGATGCCGATGATCTGCCGGGCGTGCTGCAGTTTGGCTCCCTGGATCACGCTCAGGCCCACCCCGCCGCAGCCGACCACGGCCACGCGCGCGCCGGCGAACACGGGCGAGGTGTTCATCGCCGCGCCAACGCCGGTGATCACGCCGCACGCGAGAAGGCACGCTTTGTCCAGCGGCATCGCGGCGGGCATCTTGATGGCGGCTTTGGAGTGGACGACCGTGTGCGTGGAGAACGTCCCGCAACGGAGCACCTGCGAGCAGACCGCTCCGTCGGCCTTGCGCTTGATCCGGGGCTGGGGCCTCAGAGCGGCGTAGCAGTGCCTTGGGTCGCCACGCAGGCACGCCGGGCACTTCTCGCACGGCGCGCGGTAGGCGAGCACCACGGGATCGCCGGGCGCGAGCGACGTCACGCCATCGCCGACCATGTCCACATATCCGGCGCCTTCGTGGCCGAGCACGATGGGAAACGCCATCCCGCTGCCGTTCAGGTTCTTCACCGTGAGGTCGGTGTGGCAGACCCCGCTGGCGACCAGTTTGACCCGGACCTCGCCCGGCCCGGGATCGTCGACCACGATCTCCCGCACCACCGCCGGTTCGCCCGGCGCCTCCAACATCGACGCACGTCCTTCGATTGCCATCTGACCATGGTAGCGGACAGCCACGCGCCACGGGAAGTCATAGGCGTGAAACGGCCCAAATCAGATGCACGACGTCGTCCTTGAAGAGGTCGTCGTGCCCCCCACCCATCGCCGGCGATCCCTCGTAGATCATGCGGCTGGCGTCGAGGTTCAACAGCCAGGGCCGGGGTTGGGCGCCCGTCTCCGAGAGCCAGCCGCGAAGGTCGGGCGGATGCACGAGGCTCGCCAGCCGCCCCCCTTGGCCCAGCGTGGGAGGGCGGCGAGGCGGATCGCCCACACGGTGAAGGCCCACATATCCGGAGGCCATCCGCGCGTGGTTGGCAAACGGGTAGTAGAAGCCGTTGGCGAAGTCGTACGCCGAGTACACGCAGGCGATGGCGCCGCCCACCGCACGACGGGCGGGCTCCGCGCGGAAGAACGAGTCGGTCCCCGTGGCGGACTGGATCAGCGTCAGGGAGTGCACGGGTTGGGAGCCGGGGTTCTCGACGGCTAGGCGTTGGGTTGCGTTCTGCATGACGAGCCCGCCAAAACTGTGGCCCACGAGGTGAATCCGCGCCTCGTGCAACGCGTCGCACGATCGCGCCAACTGGCCGAGAAACGCCCCAGCCTGATCGCCGGCCAGCACGCCCTTGCGCTGCATTTCGAAGAATGCGAGTTGGTTCTCCAGCACGTTGGCGATCGCGTGGTAGCGGCTATCGGCGGGCAAGGCGGCCCGGAGCCAGCCCAAGGGCGTGCGCGCGATCCACGCGAGCGCGTCCCGAAGGTGCCAGGGCGGCGGCCGTCCCTTGCCCATCCGCTCGCGCGAGGGGCGGAGCGCGACGAGGACGACTACGAAGGCGACGGCCCAGAGCCAGGAGGAGACGGCCAACGGAGCCTCCCAAAGAGCCGCGGCGGCGATGATCGCGGTCAAGAACGGCAGGCTGCCCCGAAACAGGAAGGTGAGAAGCGAGATCGCGAGAAGAGGAAGCGCGCAGACGATCTGCAGCGGCAGCCAGGCGACGACCGCCGGCAGCGAACTGCCTTGGGACGCCTCGCCGCGGCGCAAGGCGGTGATGGCGGAGGCGCCGGCCAGGGTCAAGGCGGCCAGGGCGAGCACGGCCAGAACCTGGAGGTGCCACGGGCTTCCGGCGAACTCCGACCAGCGCACGCCCAGCCACTCCCACACGCTCGCCGCGGCCGGCCGAAGCGGTCGTGCGATCGCGGAGATCCCGGGAAGGGAGACGAAGCCGCTCCAAGCCGTCTCCAGCGCGCCGATCCAACTTCGCCAATCCCGGCCCATGGCAAAGGTGGCCAGCGCGCCGAGGCCGACGGTCGCCACCAGGAACTTCACCGTCGCGGCGAGCGCGCCGCGGAGCCCGACGGTCGCGGCGGCGCGTTCGCCCTGATCTTCCAAGACCGAGCGCGCGTCGGCCTCGAAGTAGCACGTCCACGCGAGAGAGACCTTTTCGGGCAGCGACGCGTTGGCCCCGGCCTTGACCTCGTAGCGGACGGCGAGGGCGTCGGTAAGCCGCCGCGCGTTTGCGTCCAGTTCGGGGTCCAGAGACGGCACATCGGGCGCGGACACCTGGGCGAACAGCGCGAACAGGTCCTCGAAGTCGTTGAGAAAGTCGCTCTCACCGGTGCCGGGGCAGCAGTCGAATGCCTCGCGCGCGAGCGCCAGGAAGCTGGCCTTGGAGCGGCGCCCCGCGGGGTCGAACCAGCCGTCTTCACCGGTGTCCGAGTGCCAGTGGAACGCGAGAAACAGCGGCGAGAACGGCCGGCTTCCGGTGTTGAGCACCCCTCTGCGGAACAGGGCGCTCATGCGGCTGAGAAGCCGATCGTAGGCGGCGACGCCGGCAAAGAGGTTGCGGTGCCAGCCGTGGCTCAGCACGAACACGTCGGTGAAGGGCTCGTTCCCCGCAAAGGTCTTGATGTTCTGAATGACCTCGAGCCGGTCCTGGTCGTCTCCCACTTCGAGCAGAGGCACCAGGAAGTAAGGGCGCATCTCCCGTAGGTCCAAGGCGGTGTCGGGCCTGAGTTCGAACGTGGGTTTGAAGCCCACCCGTTTGGCCTTCTCCCGAGTGGGTGCGTCGATGACGCCCGTTTCCGGAAGCCCCTCGGCCCGCTGGAACGCCAGGGTCGCACCCCTCGTCAGCGGCCCCCACTCCCCGTCGAGGGGACCCGGATCGACGGCAGCCTCCTTCAGAAACTGCTGCCACTTCCTCACCGAGGGAGACGGACTTGAGGGAACGTCGGGGGGCACGATCCGAGTTTAGGCGATCGGCGAGGCTGTGGCAAGGCTCCAGTTCCCGGCAAATTTGCCGATGCTCCTACCAGAGGACCTCCGCCCCATGAGCTCGAACGAATCCCAACCCACTTGCCCCCGCCCCCCTTCCACCAACCTGCCTTGGACCGGCGAGCGCATGGTGCCGAACGCCTCGGACATCGCCACCGAGTTGTTCCACTGGCAGCGCTACCTCTATTTCCGCCCGTGGTACGACGGCCGGCACGTGGTGGACGCCGCCAGCGGCGAAGGGTATGGAGCGAACTACGCCAGTGCCTTCGCATCGGAGACCGTGGGATTGGACCTTTCGGGCGAGGCCGTCGCGCACGCGTCGAGCCGGTACCCGCACGTCCGCTTTGTCGAAGGCGACGTGTGCGCGTTCGATTACAGCCTGGCCGAACTCGTCGTGAGTTTTGAAACGATCGAGCACCTGCCCGAGCCGGAGAAGTTCCTCGAGGCGCTGAAGGGCTGTCCGGGCAACGTGGTGATTTCGACGCCGAACCGAAACACGCACTCGCCGGGCCATAGCCTCCACGACGCACCGCTCAACCCCTTCCACACCGTCGAGTGGACGCCTTCGGAGTTCGCGGATCTGATCCGCTCGCACTTCCCCGATCGGCAAGTGCGATTCCTCTCGCAGGAGGGCCGATGGCCCGGACTGATTCGCGAGGGGCTGGACGAGGAGGCGATGTACACGATCGCCGTGATCGGGGACGGGGAATTGCCGAAGTGGCCCCGGTTGGGATTGGCAATGCCCGTACACGCCAACGCCAAAGCCGCCCACGACGCCGTGCTCGGCATCAGCCGGGTCTATCCGGGCGAGATCGAATTCGCGGTGGTGGCGAACGGAGCCGACGAGGGGAATCGGCTGATCCTGCGGGACCTGGCCAACACGTTCCCCCACATGATCCACCTCGTCGAGCTGGACCGCAACGAAGGGTTCGCCGGCGGGTGCAACGCTGGCCTCGAGTTCTTGTGGCAGGAGAGCTGGTTCGACTACTTCGGCGTGGTGAACGACGATGTGCTGCCAGCCACGGACTGCGTGTCCGAAATGGTGTGCGCGATGGTCGAGTTGGAGAAGCTCGGCTACCATCCCGGCCTCCTTGGCCCGACGAGCAACATCGTCGCCGGCGCGCAGCAGGTCGAGATCGGAGAGTTCGGCAACTATGCCCAGATGCTGGATTGCGCCGATGCGTACCACCGCGACCGGGTGAACTCGGCGAGCGCCACCCGCCAATTGCGAGGCCTGTTCCTCCTCATCCATCCCGAGTGCCTCAACGCCGTCGGCGGCTTCGACACGCGCTTTGGGCTTGGGAACATGGAGGACGACGACTTCAATCTGCGCGCCCATTACGCGGGCTTCACGCTGTGGATCGCCGACGGCGCCTTCCTGTACCACGAGGGTTCCAGCACGTTCCGCAAACTTGGACTCGACTACGAGGCGGGCATCGAGCGGAATCTCGACCTCCTCTTGGACAAGTGGGACGCGGAGAACCTGCTCGAACTGTGGGAACAGACGGAGAAGCCTGAGCGGGTCGCCGTTTACGAGCCGCTCCATCTGCGGCGCCCATCGCCGAGCGGATTCTCGCTCCACTTGAACGGAGAAAACGTGGACCTGGTGCATCAGGCCAGCGACCTCGAGTTTGCGGTCTGGATCATGAGCAACTTGAAGGGCAAGCCCCGCACGTCGCGGAAGGCCCTGATCGAGCTCCTCTCGGCGTAACGGGGGCCGGAGGCGCGAGCCACCCCCCGGGACACGGGTGTGCGTCCCGCGCAATCCCAGCTACTCGTGCGTGAGCGGGTTGGGCGCCGCGGGCGTGCGCATCTCGATTCGCTCGCCCGACGCGTCGGGCACCAGAACCCCGCAGGGGCCGCCCGAAGCGCTCTCCTCGAGCGCCACCTCCGAGCCGTCCATGCGCAACACGGGGTGGTAGAAGGGCGCGACGCGCTCCGCATTGCCCGTGATGTAGTGCCCGATCAACGCCCGGCGGAACCGATCCGGGGACGTGTTCGGGAAACTCCCGTGAATCAACAACCCGTGGAAGAAGAGCACGTCGCCCGGTTGCATCCGCACGGGCACGGGCGCCATGCCGCCCGGCACCGGGACCGTGACGTCGGTGAAGCTCTGGGTCGTGTCGGCGCGTTCGGTGCACAGAAGGGGCAGGGTGTGGGAACCCGGCACGACCTGCAGGCACCCGTTCTCCTCGTCGCAAGGGTCGAGGGCCATCCACGCGGCCAGGCAAGTGCCGGGGGCGGCGCGAAGATACGTCTGGTCCTGGTGGAGGGCTTGGCCCCGGGCTCCGGCAGGTTTGAAGTAGAGCATCGTCTGCACGGCGTACGGCTCCTCGCCCGAGAGGCTGCGCAGCGCCGCGCCGATTTTGGGGTCCAGCACCCAATCGCGGCTGATGGCGTCCCACCGGTGCATGTGGATCATGCGGGGGTAGCGTTTGAGGGGATCGTTCCCGCCGATGTCGACGCCGTCGTAGTCCCCCGGGTGCGAGCCCTCCTCCCGGAGAGCCATGAAGTGCTCGCGCAACGCGACGGCATCGCTTGGGGAGAACAGGTCGTGGAGGACGACGTAGCCCTCTGTCTCAAACTGCGTGCGCTCGGCCTCGGTCACGGGCATCGTTCCACCTCGTTTCCATTATGGATCGGTTTCGAAAGACGGTCAGCACGCCCGTCCAGCGGGCGTGGCACGCGGGTTCTTGCCCGGGCCGGTCATGATGAGGGTATGAGCGAACTGCTCTCGTACGAGGCGTTCCTGGATGCGGTGCGCCCGCACCTCGCCGTTCCGACCGGCGGCGAGGCCGCCGCGCTGGATCGCGCGGTGGGGCGCGTATTGAGCCAAGACGTTGTGGCGACCGAGGCCTACCCGCGGTTCGACAACTCGGCCGTGGACGGCTACGCCGTTGGCCATGCGTCGGACGCGCGAGCCGGGAGCCGGCTGGCGGTGGCGGCAGCCGTGGCCGCCGGAGACGCTCCGCCCGAGGGGATCGCACGCGGAACCTGCGTGCGCATCCTGACGGGAGCGGCGGTTCCCCCTGGCACGTGGGGCATTGCGATGCAGGAGGACGTCGAGACCGTGGCGGACGCGGTCGTGCTGCGTGCCGAATGCGCCGAGGGGGCGCACGTGCGGCGGGCTGGCGACGACTACCATCCCGGAGCCGTCCTGCTGCGAGCGGGTTCCCGCGTAGGGCCGGGAGCCGTGGCGGTCCTTGCCGAGCAGGGGGTCGGGACGGTGGACGTGTGGCGGCGTCCACGAGTCGGCGTACTGGCCACCGGAGCCGAACTCGTCGACGCCTCCCAGGAGCCTCCGCCGGGCTGTCTGCGCGACTCCAACGGGCCGATGTTGGCGGGATTGTCCCAGAGGTACGGGGGAGAGGTCCTCGGGGTGGAGCGCTGCGGGGATACGGAGCAGGCCACTTGCTCCGCGTTGGAGAGGCTTTGTGGCTCCAACGATCTTGTGATCACCGCCGGGGGTGTTTCGGTGGGGGATCGGGATCATGTGCCGGCGGCGGTGGAGTCCCTGGGCGAGGTCGTTGCGCACGGGGTGAAGATCAAACCCGGTAAGCCGATGCTCTTCGGAAGGGTGGGCCCGTGCTCCGTTTTTGGGTTGCCCGGCAACCCGGCGAGCGCGTTTGTGGGCTTCCACCTGTTTGTGCGGGAGGCGCTGGCGGCGGCCTCGGGGTGTGCGAATCCACGACTGGAGTGGATGGAAATTCCCTTTCTCTCCGAGCGCGAGGCCCACGGTCGGGACGAGTTCGTCAGGTGCGTCTGGGGCTACCGTGGAGATCGCTGGGGGGCCTGGCCCGCGGGGGAGCAGGGTTCGTTCGGCGTCCGGTCGCTCGCCGAGGCCACATGCCTGGTACGGCTCGTCGCGGGCTCGACGGGCCGCTCGGGCCAATTGCGGCCCACCTTGGCCGTCGATTAAGGGTTCCTGAGGTACCCGCCGATCCCTTCCGATAATCTGCTTGCCGGCCCGATTTCGCGTGGGCCGATGGGCTGTATATGGATAACCGTAGGAAAGCAGGCGCCGTGCGCGCCGTTGCCATAGGCGTCGGGCTTGCACTGACGGCCGTCGCTGGGGCGCAACAGGACGATTTGACGCAACTCAGCCTCTCGGATCTCATGCAGATCAAGGTGGTGTCCGCGTCGAAGCGCCCGCAGGGCCTTGCCGACGTGGCCGCCTCCGTCTTCGTGATCACCGGGGAGGATATCCGGCGGTCGGGTGTGCGTTCCATACCCGAGGCGTTGCGGCTGGCCCCCGGCGTGCAAGTGTCCCAGCAAGATGCGGGGACGTGGTACGTGGGCATCCGGGGATTCTCCGGACGGTTCTCCAACAAGCTGTTGGTTCTCGTGGACGGCCGAAGCGTCTACACTCCGCTCTTCTCCGGCGTGTTCTGGGACGCGGTCGATGTGCCCCTTGCCGACATCGATCGCATCGAGGTGATCCGTGGACCGGGCGGCGCGGTTTGGGGGGCGAATGCGGTCAATGGTGTGATCAACATCGTGACGAAGTGTGCCGCGGACACCCAAGGCGGACTCGCGGAGGCCGGGGCCGGGACCGAGGAGCATGCGTTTGGTTCGGTTCGTTATGGCGGCACGTTCGGGCGCGGCGGGCACTACCGGGTGTTCGCGCAGGCGACCGATCATGCGGCTTTGGACCGCTCAGACGGTTCCGCCGCCGACGATGCCTTCCGCTCGCAGCACATCGGATTTCGGGCGGACGACGCGTCCACGGAGAGGGACAACCTGACCGTCACGATGGGCGCGTTCGCGCGCCAGTGGTCGCAGGCAACGCTGAGCCCGGTTCTTGGGGCTCCGTACGGGACTCGAACCGTCTCCGATCAGTCCGCCCAACACTGGTACGGGCACCTGGACTGGGACCACGACAGCGGGCCGAACACGAAGACGGCCGTTCTTGGCAATTTTGAACACTTCGATCGGGACATGCCCGAGATCGCCACAAAGCGGACGACGTGGTCGCTCGATTTCCAGCAGTCCACGCTCGTCGATGCCGCGCAACGCTGGGTTTGGGGATTGGGATTCCGCCGGACCTCGGACCACACCGATGGGACGTTCCTCGTCGCGTTGGACCCGGCCAACCGCACCGAGGATCTCTGGAGCGGCTTTGTCAGCGACGAGGTCTCGCTCACGGACAAGACGCGGCTGACTCTTGGCGCCAAGCTGGAACGAAACGGCTACACGGGATGGGAGTTTCAGCCCAGCGTGAGGTTGCTTCACCAGCCGGATGCCGACCAGACCTGGTGGGCTTCCGTCAGTCGGGCCGTTCGAACACCGAGCCGCATCGATCAGGACGGGCGCATCAACTTTCGGGCGATGCCGGGCATGGGCGGGATGCCGACTCTGATCGCGCTCTTCGGCGACGGGTCCTTCGACTCCGAGAAGTTGACCTCGCACGAGGTCGGGTGGCGCAAGAGGGTCTCCGACACGCTGACGCTCGACGTTTCCGGCTACTACAACATCTACTCCGATCTGCGCAGCTTCGAGCCCGGGGCCGGTTTCCTCGAAACGTCTCCACCGCCGGACCACGGCGTTGCGCCTTACATCTTTGGCAACCAGATCAAGGGAACGACGCGCGGACTGGAGGTCGTCGCCCGCAGTCGCCCTACCTCCAGGTGGAATCTGCTCGCCGGTTTCGCGTGGTACCACGAGGACTTGCGGCTGACGGAGAACTCGTTGGATCCGTTTGGCCCCGGTGTGGGGGACGGCAGGGGGGTCACCCCGAGCCGGCAGTTCCTGCTGGTCTCGCAGCTCGACCTCGGCGGCAGCTGGCAGCTCGACAGCAATCTCTTCTACGTGGATTCGATCCAGGAGCTTGCGGGACACGTCGATCCCTACTGGCGTTGGGACGTCCGCCTCGGCTGGAGCCCAAGCCCCGACCTCACTCTGGGCCTCGTCGTGCGGAACTTGCTGGACGACCGCCACGAGGAGACGAACTCGTCGTTTCTCACGCCGTCGTCGAGCATTCCGCGATCGGCCACGCTCCAGGCTTCATGGCGCTTCTAGGGAACGAATGACGATCCGGACACCAGGAGGGAGTCGTTTGCGGGGAGCGTTGAGACTGCTCGGCGTCGCGCTTCTCGTCGTCTCCGGTTCTCTGCGGGCGCAGCAGGTGAGCGAGTACCAGCTCAAGGCGGCGTTCCTGGTGAAGTTCACCGCGTTTGTCGTGTGGCCTCCCAAGTCGCTGCCGCCTCCCAAGGAGCCGTTCGTGATCGGCATCGTGGGCGCCGATCCCTTCGGACGGCTGCTTGACGACGCGGTCAAAGACAAGTCCGTCGAGGGACGGCCGATCGTGGTGAGGCGCTTCGCTTGGGGCCAATCCTTGGACGCGTGCCGCGTCGTCTTCATGTCCGATTCCGAAGGACGCAAGGTCGCCCGCCTGTTGCTCGCGACCCAAGGCAAGCCCATTCTCACCGTGGGTGAGACCGAGAGGTTTGCCCAGCAGGGTGGGATGATCGGTTTGCGGGTGCTGAACAGCCGAGCGGCCATGGACGTCAACCTCGGCTCCGCCAGGGCCAACGGCTTGGCGATCCGATCCGGCCTGCTCCAGGTGGCCAACTCCGTGATCGACGGTTCGAGAGGTGGGTCGCGATGAGTTTGCAGATCCTGCTCAAGAACAAGCCTCTCCGCGCCAAGCTGACGCTTGTCACGACGATTTCCTGCACGGTGGCGATGCTGGTCGGCGCAGGCGGATTCATCGCGGTCGATCTCGCCTCGTTCCGCGTGCGCATGGTGCATGAGCTGAAGACCCAGGCGGACCTCGTGGCCGCCAACATCGGAGGTTCGATCGCCTTCGGAGACGAGGAGGGCTCGCGTCGGATTCTCCGTGCGCTCGGGTCGCGCCCGGAGATCCAGGTCGCCGCCGCCTACGACTCTTCCGGTGCCTTGATTGCGGGCTACGAAGCGCAGAACTCCACCGCGCCTCCGGTTCCCCTCGAGCCCCCGAAGCTCGGGTTGAGCAACGAGCGTGGCCGGATGCGTGTATGCCAAGAGATCGTGGTGGGCAACCAGAAGGTGGGCGTCGTCTACCTCGAGTCGAACTTCTCCCCCTGGTTCGACAGGCTGCGTGGCCACCTGGGCATCGGCGTGCTTCTGCTCTTCTGCGGGCTGTCGGTGTCGCTCGCGCTCTCCCGCAAGCTCCAGCGGCTGATCTCCGATCCCGTGACGCAACTGGCCGCGGCGACGCAGAGAATCGCCAACGAGAAGAACTACGGCTTGCGCGTCCCGTTCAGCAGCGACGACGAGTTTGGCACGCTGGTGCAGTCGTTCAACACGATGCTGCAGGAGATCGACGCGCGCGACGGCGCCCTGCTCAGCGCGAACAACGAGTTGGAGCACCGCGTGTCGGAGCGCACCGCCGAGTTGGAAGCGGAGGTCGCCGAGAAGCGGAGGGCGGAGGAGGCGCTCCGCAAGAGCGAAGAACGCTACCGCGCGTTTGTGCGGCAGAGCTCGGAAGCGATCTGGTGCTTCGAGTTCGAGTCCCCTCTCTCGCTTTCCATGACCGAGTCGCAGATTCTGGCCCATTGCTTCGCCCGCGGCCACATGGTCGAATGCAACGATGCCATGGCGCGCCTCTACGGCGCCGAGTCCGCGGCGAGCATGCTGGGCATTCGGCTCAAGGAGCTGCTCAGCCCGGGGGACAACGCCAACGTCGAGATGCTCCTTGCGTTCTTCCGCTCGGGCCACCGCCTCGAGGACGTCGAGACGCACGAGCTGCGCCCGGACGGGGAGGAGCGATGGTTCCTCAACAACATGGTTGGCATCGTCGAGGACGGCTTGTTGCTCCGGATCTGGGGCACCCAGCGCGACATCACCGAACGGAAGCGGGCCGAGTCCGCCCTCGGTGAGGCCAACCAGGACCTGGAGATCGCCATCGAGCAGGCCAAGGAGCTGGTCGAGGTCGCCGAGTCCGCCAACCGCGCGAAATCCGAGTTCCTCGCCAACATGAGCCACGAAATCCGCACGCCGATGAACGGGGTGCTCGGCATGACCGGGCTGCTGCTCGAAACCGAGTTGACGGATGAGCAGAAGGAGTTGGGCGAGACGATCCGGACGAGCGCCCAGTCGCTGATGAAGATCATCAACGACATCCTCGACTTCTCCAAGTTCGAGGCGGGGAAGATGACCGTGGAGTCGGTCGAGTTCAACCTCAGAGAAACGGTGGAGGACGTGCTCGAACTGATGGCACCGGTCGCGTTGGAGCGCGATCTCGAACTTGTCAGCCGCTTGCCGGTCAACTTCCCGGAGCACTTGAGCGGCGATCCCACCCGCATCAAGCAGGTTCTGAGCAATCTGGTGGGGAACGCCCTGAAGTTCACCGCCCAGGGCTTTGTCGAGGTGGGACTCGCCGTCGAGGACGAGGACCCCGACGAGGTCTCTTTCAGGATTTGGGTTCGAGATACCGGCATCGGCATTCCAAAGGACCGTCAGAACGCGATCTTCGAGAGCTTCACGCAGGCGGACGGCAGCACGACCCGCCGCTTCGGAGGCACCGGCCTCGGGCTTTCGATCTGCAGCCAGCTGACCAGGCTGATGAACGGCAGGATCACCGTGGAGAGCGAACCTTGGGCCGGTTCGACCTTCTCGGTCCATCTTCGGCTTCCCAAGTGCGATGTCGAAACGTCTGCGCCGACTCCGTACCCTGGGGCGTGCCACCTGATCTCGAGTCAACCCGCGACGTCTCGGGCGTGGGGCGACCTCCTGGCCGACCTCGGCTTCCGGGTCACGATCGGGGGGCTGGACGAGGTGGGCGCAGCCGATCTGGTGGTCGTCGACGGTCGGGACTTGGGCGGGTCGCCCCCACCGTTCCCCGAAACCGTGCCGGTGCTGGCATTGGGAACGCCCATGCTGCGGCCGCTCCTCTCCGAATCGTTGAGCGGATACCGGCACGCGATCGTGAATCGTCCGTCGCGACTGCGCGTCGTGCGCGGCGCTTTGGACCTTCTGCTCGGCGTCGTTCGAAAGGACGAGGCGATCGAACCGCGGACCTTGCGGAAGCGCGCATTGAATCCCACGGCGCTCGCCGCGATACGTTCCGAGGATCCAGCCTTGGCCAGGCAGCTGGTCCACGAGTTCGTCGAGTCTTCGGAACGGCTCCTCGAGGAGTACCGGAACGCAGCGTCCGCGGGCGATGCGAAGGGCGCGGCCAAGGCGCTTTCGGTGCTGGGAAGCAGCGCGGAGACGATTGGCGCGGAGCGGCTTCACGACCTGTGCGACGAGAAGGGATCTGGACGCGAGGGCCTGGACGAGTCGATCCAGGCGGAGTTGGCCGAGCTTCGGTTCCTGCTCAAGTCGGATTTGGCTGCCTAGGCATTGTACGGGGCAACCCCTATTTGGATGAAACTTCGACCATCGGCCGGTCGTCATCAATGCCGAACGAGTGGAGGAATGCAATACATGGTGAAGCGGGCTGTTCGATTGGGTGGGGTGCTGCTGGCGCTCTTCATTGCGACCCTTGGCGCGTGGGCAGACGGGTTCACGCAGGCGGATCTTGAGAAGATGGTGAGAGAGCTGGAGACGGTATTGCCGCCGGATCCCAAACTCCTCTATCCCATCAAATGCACCGTGGTGGAGAAGAACAACGTCAACGCCTACGCGACTGCGACCGAGGAGGGTGGAAAACTGCGCGCCACCATGGTCGTGTTCAGCGGGCTCGTCGATTTCGCGAAAGGCGATCTCAAGATGATTCGAGCGGTCGTGGCGCACGAGGTCAGCCACCTGTCTCGCGGCCACATCACGGGCCCCTCGCCCGCCGCGCGGGACGCCAGCAACCTCTGGACGCGCCAGCAGGAGTTCGATGCGGACATCACGGGCGCGGCGGCCCTCCAGCGGTTGGGCTATTCGAAGGACGACATGGTCCAGATGCTCCTGATGTTGGAGACCCTCAACGACCGGTCCGGAAGCTGGTGGGAGCAGATCAGCGCCGACCACGCGGATCCCAAGGCCCGAGCCGCGGAGATCTCGGACAACCCGACGGTGCTCAAGGCTCTGATGCAGTTCGATGTGGGTCTGGCCTTCATGGACAGTCGGCGCTGGGCCATGGCGGAGCGTTTCTTCGACGACGCGTATGCCCGCCAACCGAAGCTCGTCGAGGCGCTCGTGAATGGCGCCCAGTGCGAGCTCCAGCGCTACTACGAGTTCCTGCCGTTCGAAGTCCGGGAAAAGTGGCTGCGGCCCGATTTCGGCCCGATCTTGGCCAAACCGCAGCTCGGCTCCCGGGGAGACGTGGTCACCGACGGGGACCGCAAGCGGTACGCCGAGGCGCTGGCCAAGCTCGAAGAGGCTGTCTCCAAATCGGGGACGGTGCGGGCCAGGGAGCTTCTCGCCCTCGCCCAAGTGCTCGAACCCGACGGCAAGAAGGAGATCGTCCAGAAGGGGATCGACTCCATGAAGGCGATGACCCAGTCGTTGACGGACTCGAAAGAGGACCAGATCCTGCGGCTGCGGCTGGCCAACAACCTGTGCGTGGGATACCACCGGATCGACGACCTCAACGCCGGGTACGCCGCGTTGATGGACGCGCAGAGGAAGACGAAGTACTTCAACTACGCGCTTGGCGAGAACCTCGGTCGCATCACGGTCAACAAGCGGTCCGAGTCGGACGAAGAGCTCGCGATGAACGTGATGTTCACGTGGTTGAAGAACGCTCAGAAGGTCGCTCCCTACTGGGAGGCCGTCCACAAGAACTATGTGGACGCGTGCGGGCGGCTAAGCCTGAAGCCCAATACGATCGAAGCGCGGCCGTTGATGTTCTGCAAGGCCGTGACGCTCTACGTGGGAGGCCGCGAGTACGGCCTCTTCCGCCCCATCGAGGAGTACCGCGACGGCTTGGGAGATCCCGACGCAACGATTCGCTTCAGCGACGTCTACACCGACCTGATGGAGATGCGCTGGAAGGCGGGCAACATCTCGATCTTCACCGAGCGGGGCAATGCGATGCGCCTGACCACGTACGAATCGGGTTCGCGGCTGTTCCTGCAGCCGACGGATCGCGCCGTCTCCGGCGGGTTCAACATCACGGTGGGCATGAGCGAAACGGACCTCAAGAAGATCCTCGACCCCGAATCGGGCGTCAAGGTCAATCTCGCCAAAGGTGGCGATCTGGAGGAGTGGCGCTATTGGTCCGGGCTGAACTTGGGAATCCTTCTCGAGGACGGGCGGGTGAAGGGGTTGACGATCACCCCCGTGGACGAGTGATGCCCGCGCCCGCCTCGACGACCGGGGTCGTCGGGGCGGGTTTTGCGAGCCAGGTCGTGCGAACCCCTTTGTCGTCGAGGAGCACCAAGAGGAGGCCCCGTTCGCGGATCGGCCCGACCTCGGCGATGGTGGAGAGGGGAGGGATTTTCGCGAAGAGCTCTTGGCTCTTGCCCCCACTGCGGACCGTCGCGAGGAGATTGCCGTTGGCGTCCACGGTCCCCGAGATCGCGAACAGGGTCCCGTCGCCGGTTTCGAAGAGCCCGGAGGCCTTGCCTTGGGAGGTCGCGCTCAGCGTGAGCTTGCCCGTGCTGCGCTCCATGGCGTCGTCGACGGCGTCGACGTTCCATTCGATCGATCCGGCGAACCGGCCCGCACCCGCACCGGTGTAGGCGAAATCCGCGATCAACGGGCTACCCAGCTGGGCGATCGACGCATCGTACGCCAGCGCATCGACCTTCGCATCTTCGCCGGCCGCGCGCGCAAGGTCTCCAAGCTGGCGCATCGCCTCGAGGTGGACGAACGGGTAGCCCCACGAGCGCTCGGTGCGGGACTCTTCGAGCAACGGGACGGCGTCCTCCTTCTTGCCGAGTTTGAGAAGTGCGAGCCCTTTCAAGGCGCGCGCGTAGCCCTCCACAGGCTCCGAGTCGGAAAGGGTTTTGAGGATCTCGTCCCGTTTGGGTCCATCGGCGTCGAGGTACGCGCGCAACAGGGTTTCGCCAAGGCCCTCTGCGCCCGGGTAGGGAGTGAACTTCGCGAGCAAGGCGCGGGCGCGGTCGGGCCGGCCCCGCATGGCGTGGGTGAAGGCGAGGTGACGGATCGCGTCGCTGGCGACCGGGCCCGCGGCGAGGGCCATGGTTTCCAGCTTTTCGCACGTCGCGTCATCGCCCGCGCCCGCGAACGCGATGACCAGCGTGCTGAGCGCGTCGGCGGGCACGGTGCCTGCGTCGATGAGCTTCCCGAACTGCTCGCGACAGGCCCGAGCGACCTGCATTTGCCGTTCCATCATCGCGCCCATCCGCACCAACGGCCACCAGCCGTACACGGTGGGCCCCAGGTCTTTGCGCACCTCGTCCAGCATGAGGAACGCGCCGTTGGCGAACATGGCATACGTTTCCGCCGGGACCTTCCCCTGGTCGAAGGCATCGCCCAGAAACGCATCGAAGAGCTCGACGAACTCGATGCGCAGCCCCACGGGATCCGGCGCGTACGACTCGGCTTCGGCATAGGCCTTGAGCAGGGCCTCGCTGCCCCCTTGCAGCGCGTCGGCGACGGAGGCGGCGAGGCGGGCCTTCCATGAGTACTTGAAGCGCTGGGCGATGGCGGCCGCCTCTTGGGCGACTTGGGCCGAATCTGCGCCCAGCACGCGGAGCCCTTGAAGCATGGAATCGGCGTCGCGAACCGACTCGAAGGCCAACTTGACCTCTGCGACCGCCCCGGCGCGGTCCCCCTGGTCGCGCAGGATTTGGGCTTTTTTCACGTGCCAGATCGAGACGTGGGAGCCACCCGCCTCGATGCGCTGGTCCACGAGCTTGGCGAACTCGGCGCGGGCACCCTGCGTTTCCAGGAGATTGGCCAGGAGGAGGGCTCCGATGTTGGCCGTCGGCTCCTCCTCGGGGTCTTCCGTGCGGTTGGCGACGCGGCCGAAGGCCTGGCGGGCGTCCTCGAGGCGGTTCTCCAGGACCGCCGCTTCGCCCGCGAAGTAGTCGCGGAACCGCGAGGGAAGTTCCTCGAGCTTCTGCACGTCGCGCAGGAACGCGATCTGGGCGTCCTTCTGGGCGTAGAGCTTCAAGACGCTCCACGCCACGTAGGCGCTGACCGAGTCGTGCCCGAGCGCGAACACGCGCTGGGCGGCCTTTGCTCGTTCGACGGGGTCGAAGGACGTGTCCGGATCGAAGCTGGCCGAGAGGCTTCCGAAGTAGGATGCGGGATCCTCCGTGCGGACCTGGCGGAACCGTTTGGAGGCCTCGGCCTGGCGTTCGGTGAGGTAGAAGGTCAATCCGAGCATGTAGGTGCCGAAGGGGGATAGCCCTATCGACTCGGCGGCCCGGAGAATTTCGACGGCGTCTTCGGGGCGCCCGCCGTCGAGGAGCACGGACGCGTACTCGGTCATCGCGGCCACGAACGCGTCGGGATCGAGGGACTTCGCCTGTTCCCGAAAGGCGGCGACCGTCTCGGGATCGCCACTTTCGGGCGGATAGGCGGCAAGAAGCACGTCCTCGGTCGGACTGCTCCACACCGCCGGGACCTGGGCGTCGTCGCCGTAGTCGCGTTCGGTGTCGGCCTGCGTTTCGCTCTGGACGCGTTTGCCCACTTCGGAGGCCCAGAGGGCGCCGGACACCGGATTGCGCGCCTTCGGATCTTCCAAGACGCGAAGGAGGTGGTAGGCGAACACCCCGTGTTGGAGGCGCCCCTCCTCGTAGGAGCGTTGCCCGGGTGCCGTTCCCAGCATGACGGCGATGTTGGCTTCGCGGCCGAGTCGTTGGAGCTCCTCGCCGAACGGATTCTCCTTGCCGCTCCGGCATGCGTCGGCGATGATCAGGACGTTCTTAAGCCCTCGTTTGACGAAGCGCTGGACGAGGGACGCCACGGGAACGCCGACGACTTTTGCGGAGGCTTTCCGGGCATCCGTAGGCAGCAGGAAATCGCCCTCGGGGAGACCGACGCCGTGGCCGGCGAAGAAGAAGACAAAGAGGTCGCCCTTGTCGAGCCTGGGGTCCGCCAGGAGGGTCTCCAGTTCGCCGATGATGTGCCCCGCGGTGGGGGTGTCTTTGGCTTCCCCGTCGTCGGTGAGGAGCCGCAGGGTGTCCGGTTCGAACCGAAAGCGCTGGACGAGCGTGTCCGCGACGGCGCGCGCGTCGTCGCACGCGTACTTGAGGGGGGCGTAATCCTCGTACCCTTCGGCGCCGATCACGATGGCCCAGCGCTTTCCCTGCACGAACGGGACCGTGGTCGACGCCGCAGGCGCCCGCTGGCCCCACACAAGCGGGACGAGGGCCAGGAGGAAAAGGGGAACGAGTCTGAGCCGCACGAAGTCCATGATAACCTTGGAAGGGGTCGTTTGCGGGCTCTCTTTGGCTGCGGGAGCCGTGCGGGAGGGATTTGGCGCGGACGAAGGGATTCGAACCCCCAACCCTCAGTTCCGAAGACTGATGCTCTATCCGTTGAGCTACGTCCGCCTGAAGAGCGAGTCTACCTAGGCGGGCTTGACCCAGCCCACCCTCGTGAGGGTACAAGGGCTGTCCGATAATTCAATCGAAATGGTCGAACTGCTGGAATGCCCGGTGTTGGGATTGGAGGACACGTTCCCCGAGAGCGTGCACGTCCTGCATCACCCTTCGACCGGCAAATACGGTTGCTACTGCCACGAGGGCGTGCACGGCGTCGCGAGTTTCGAATCCAAGGGTGCGGCGATGCGGTTCAGCGAGCAGATCGATTTGACGGGGATCTGCATCGTCGAGGTCAGCTTCGAGGATGCGCGCCAGATCGCCAAGGAGCGGCCGATGCCCGTGGTGGCTTTGATGCTCCTCGACCGACTGGATGCGCCCCTCATCCACTACGTTCGCTAACAGGCGGCGCATGTGCCGCAACCTTGCACGTGTCCTAAACTTCGATATCGAGGCGAGCGACGTTGCGATTTTTGCGAGGAATGCAAAAGGGGCCTTTCGTTTCTTGAAAGGACGTCGTATACTGTCTCTAGATCGGAGGTTGTTTCAGGGCGAGTGACCCTGGGCCACCTTTTGAGAGGAGAATTGGGATGCGAAGATTCGTTACGTTGGCCATCGGAGCGGTGCTCGTCGCGCCCGCTTCGGCATTTGTGTACTCGGCGGACGACGGCGTTGCGGAAGCGAACTACGGCAACGCGAACGGCGGTTCGATGATGTGGCTCAACCACTTCACCGTCCAACCAGGCGGCACGGTCATCAACCAGGTTTTGGGTGCCTTCGGCAACGTCCCGAACGGGGCGGCCGTCACGGCGCACCTCTGGTCGGACCCGAACGGCGACGGCAATCCCATCGACGCGGTGTCGTTGGCTTCGGGCTCCTCGGTGACGGCGAACGCGCTGACCAACACGTTCAACGCCTTCACGATCCCGACGATCGTGCGCCCGGTGGGCACCTCGTTCTTCGTCGGGTTCCGAATGTCGTTCGCTGCGGGGATGACTCCCGCCCGCGTGGACATGACGGTTCCGCACGGCCAGAGCTGGATGGTGGTGGGCAACAGCCCGAACAACCTCTCGGGCGCCGTCGCCTACGACGGGAACTGGCTCATCCGAGCCAACGCGGTTCCCGAGCCGACGAGCGTGATCGCGCTTGCGGCAGGCGCCGCAGCGCTCCTTCGCCGACGCAGAAAAGCCTGAACCTCCACCGCTCAAGATCCTGAGCAGGCGTGCCATGGAATTGGCACTCCTGCTCTTTTTTTGCCAAACAGGGGTTGACGTTCGGGTTCCATTCAGAGGTACCTTTTAGCAGTCACTCTCAATGAGTGCCAGTCACACACATTTGGAGGATGGAACCTATGGCCAAACTGAAACCGCTCGGCGACAAGGTCGTCGTGCAGGTCCTGGAGCAAGACGAGAAGACTGCTTCGGGACTGTATCTGCCGGACACCGCGAAGAAGAAGCCCCAGGAGGGGAAGGTGGTTGCGGTAGGAACCGGTCGCGTGCTCGACAACGGCGACCGCAACAAGCTCACCGTCAAGACCGGCGACCGCGTGCTGTTCAGCAAGTACGGCGGCAACGAGGTCACCCTCGACGGCGAGGAGTACACGATCCTCGACGAAGACCAGATTTACGCGGTGCTGAACTAGCGTTTTTGCCTCACCCAAGCAGCAAGGAGAACACACAATGCCAGCCAAACAGCTTTTGTACGATGAGAATGCGCGTCGCGCCCTCGAGCGCGGCGTGGACAAGGTCGCGAACGCGGTCAAGGTGACGCTCGGTCCGAAGGGCCGCAACGTCGTGCTCGACAAGAAGTGGGGAAGCCCCACGATCACCAAGGACGGCGTGACGGTCGCCAAGGAGATCGAGCTCGAGGATCCCTACGAGAACATGGGCGCGCAGCTCTGCAAGGAGGTCGCGTCGAAGACGAACGACGTGGCGGGCGACGGCACGACCACGGCGACGGTGCTTGCGCAGTCGATCGTGGGCGAGGGCCTGCGCTACGTGGCTGCGGGCGGCAACCCGATCGCGGTGAAGCGCGGCATCGACCATGCGGTCGAGGCCGTGGTGGCCGAGATCAAGAAGGCCGCCAAGCCGATCAAGGACAAGGAGCAGGTCGAGTTCGTCGCGACGATCGCGGGCAACGACAACGAGATCGGCAAGCACGTCGCCGAGGCGATGGACAAGGTCGGAAAGGACGGCGTCATCACGGTCGAGGAGAGCAAGGGTCGCGACACGAACCTCGAAGTGGTCGAGGGCATGCAGTTCGACCGCGGCTACGTCTCGCCGTACTTCGTCACCGATCCGGAGCGGATGGAGGCGGTGCTCGAGAACCCGCTGATCCTGCTTCACGAGAAGAAGATCTCGAACGCGCAGGAGTTGATCGCCTTCCTCGAAAAGGCCGCGGCCACCCGACGGCCGATCCTGCTGATCGCCGAGGACATCGAGGGCGACGCGCTCGCCACGATCGTGCTCAACAAGATCCGGGGCGTGCTGCAGGTGTGTGCCGTGAAGGCGCCGGGCTTCGGCGATCGCCGCAAGGCCATGCTCGAGGACATCGCCACCCTGACGAACGGCAAGTTCATCAGCGAGGATCTGGGCACGAAGCTCGACAACGTGGCGATCGACATGCTCGGCACGGCGAAGAAGGTGATCGTGACCAAGGAGGAGACGACGATCATCGAGGGCGCCGGTTCGAAGGCGGACGTCATGGGCCGCATCGGCATGATCAAGGCCCAGATCGAGAAGACCGACAGCAACTATGACCGCGAGAAGCTCCAGGAGCGCCTGGCCAAGCTGAGTGGCGGTGTGGCGGTCATCAAGGTCGGCGCGTCGACCGAGACCGAGCTCAAGGAGAAGAAGCACCGGTACGAGGACGCTTTGTCCGCGACCCGTGCGGCTGTCGAAGAGGGGATCGTCCCCGGCGGCGGTGTGACGCTCCTCGCAGCCGCGAAGGCGCTTGGTGCGATGAAGGCGGAAGGCGACGAGGCCACCGGCATCGCCATCGTGCGCCGAGCGCTCGAAGAGCCCCTGCGCCAGATCGCCGAGAACGCGGGCCTCGAGGGCAGCGTGATCGTCGAGAAGGTGAAGGGCGCCAAGCCCGGCTTCGGCCTCAACGCGGCCACCGGCGAGATCGTGGACATGGTGAAGGCCGGCATCGTCGACCCCGCCAAGGTCACGCGCAGCACGATCCAGAACGCGGCGTCGATCGCAGGTCTCGTGCTGACGACCGAAGCGCTGGTCGTCGAGAAGCCCGAGTCCAAGAAGGCCGCGCCGGCCATGCCCGGCGGCGGCGGCATGGACGGCATGGACTTCTAGTCCGAGCCCCAAGCCCCCCGCGCCACGGCGCGGGGGGCTTTTTTGGTTTGTGGCGGGTGGGAGAGGTTGGCCGGATCGAACCGATCGGACCGATTGATCGGGAAGAAGTGTCTTAAGTTTCATATGATAATATAATAACTGTCATGTCCCGTCCACTCATTCCCAAGCATGGCGGCTACCGGGACCTGAGGGCGTTTCAATGTGCCGAAGCGGTTTACGATGGCACGGTGGCCTTCTGCGCACGGTTCCTGGACAAGCGCTCACGCACGATCGACCAGATGGTTCAGGCGGCGCGGAGCGGCCGTCAGAACATTGCGGAGGGAAGTCGCGCTTCGGGCACGTCCAAGAAGACTGAGTTGAAACTCGTCAGCGTTGCTCGCGCCAGCCTCGACGAGTTGCTCCTGGACTACGAAGACTTCTTGCGTCAACGTGGGTTGACCCTTTGGGGAAAGGACCACGTCAAGGCTATGTTCATTCGGGGTTTGGGTAGACAGCAAAGTCCGGAAGTTCGACCCTACGAGCGCTACCGAACATACGTCGAGACGAAGTCGGCGGAGACTGCGGCCAACACCATGATCTGCGTGATTCATCAGGCCAATTACCTGTTGGACCGTTTGCTCCGGCAGTTGGAGCAAGCCTTCGTGGACGAAGGGGGCTTTACCGAGAAGCTCTACCGGGCGCGCTTCGAGGCTCGCGATCGGCGTTAGAATGGGCTTGTCGTGAAACCTCTGGTTGCCGTCGTGATGCTTCTAACGATTCTGGGGTGCGCCAAGCAGGGACCCTCGAACCAGCGGGTGCTTCCGCCAAAGCCGGTGGCGAAAGTCAATGTTGAACCCGTCGAGACCTCCCAACTGCCTCGACCCGGATCGCCGACGGCCAACCCGAAGGAGTGGGAACTCGCGTTCGTACGGGACGACGACCTTTGGGTGGGTCGTGGCGATGGGTCGGGGACGACTCTCGTCGCCAAACAGGCAAACAGCCCCACTTGGTCTTTCGACGGGAGGTGGCTGGCGTATCGCCAAGGTAGGACACTGCGCTTGATGGATACCCGAACCAACAAGACCACCACGCTGGCGGAGGGAGGCGAGGTGCTGGAGACAGGCCCTGCTGGGTGGGGGATCGACCGTGTGCAGATGACATTCGACCCGATCCAACCGAAGCTGGTTGTGGCGATGGGAGAGGGCTTGCGGGTGTTCGATCTCGACGGAGATCCGCAGTCTCCCCGGGACATTCTCGTGAATCTCAACTGGATCGAAGGGTGCCCGACGTGGTCGCCCTCGGGTTCGAAGCTCGCGTTCACCCGGAACGGCGACGTTTGGATTGCCCTCCGCAACGTCGAGCGCTGGCGTGCTGCCATCCGCGACGGAGGCGGGCTCCATGACGAGGGCGGGTACTCGGTGGACTACTACGACGACGCGCGCCGCTTGGTCGCGCTGGCCGTTTGGAATGATGGCGAGACGGGCGTCAGCGCAAGGACACCCTTTTGGGTCGACGGTCTGGCTTGGACGGCAGACGAGAAGCGGCTGATCTTCCACTTTCAGCGTATGGGAGGCTCGGGCGTGTCCCAGGTTGGCACCATCGACCTTGAGCCGGTTGAATCAGGCGATTGGGAGCTGCAAAGTGGATTTCGCACCAAGGTGACCTGGCTCACCGGGATTGGCGAGACGACCCTTTGGCCGCAGGTCTGCCCCGACGGCACCCGTCTCAGTGTGGTGCGAGACGGTGGGCTGGAGATCCTCCCGTGGGACGGTTCGGCACCGCAGAGCATCCTCGGCGACGTGTGGGACTACGCGTGGCGACCGTTCCAGCCCTCGAACGCCTCGATCTCTGTCAATGCGCCCAAGTAGAGTTCGATGGCGAGACTTCGAGGTTCAACCAGCAAATCTACCGTACCGGGTTCCGCATATATGTACTAAGATGGCATTTGAGAAGTTGTCTACCCGAGGGGGGAGTTGCCATGTATTTGAAAGGAAGACTCCGAGGAGTTGTGCTCCTTGTCTGCGTTAGCTTCGCGGCTGTGTCCCAAGCGGCATTCGACTTGTGGGCGATCGACTACGATTCAGGGGACCTGTACGCGTTCGATCCAGGAAACGTCGTTGGCGGCGTCGTCACGAACGACATCGTCGGGTCGACCGGGGTGACGGGCTGGGCGTGCCTCGAGTACAACCGGAGCGACCGATTCCTGTACGGATTCACGACCGGGAGCACAGCGGCCCTCTACAGGATCGATCCGCAAAACGCTCGGGCGACCCAAATCGGAGCACTGAATGTGGGCTTCGTGTTCGAGGGTTCGCTCGTTTTCGCCCCCGACGGTACGGCCTATGGAACCAATGCCGGCACCGCTCAAGCGCCGAGCTTCTTCACCGTCAACCTGACGACGGGGGCGGGCACGATGGTGAGCACGATCGGCGGCTTGGCCCACGACGTGAACGGGACCGCATGGAGGCCGGACGGCAAGATCGCCGGCATCGATCGGGTCACCAATAACCTCCTGATCTACAACCCCGCCAACGGCTTTATCTCGGACCAGCTTGGCGTGACGCCCGTACTGGGCGAGGTCGGTGGGATGGCCGTGCTCCGAGGCCAGGCCTATCTGTCGACGAGCGGGCCCGGAGGGGTGTTTCCAGCGGACAACAAGTTGTACAAGTTGAATCTCGAGACCGGAGCTACGGTCGAGGTGGGCACGCTCGCGGCGTTGGGCGGTACGGGCTTCAGTGGGTTGGCCGCCGTGCCGGAACCGGCGACGATTCTGTTCCTGGTCGGAGGATTGGCCGGGCTTGCCGCACGGAAGAGGAGGTAGGAAGAGATGAAGAGACCTACAGGGATTGTTGCGATCGTGGCCGCGATCGCTGTGGGCGCGTTCGCGGTCGTTCGCGTGCTGACGCCGAGGGCCGCGGAGGGCGCGTTCGGAGAAAGCCGAGTTGCCATTCCCACCAAGGCCGAGCCGGATGCCGGTTTCTTGGACGCCTACGAAGAGTACATCAAGCTGCGTGCCTACCCTCGCGAGGACGTCGACTGGATCGGCTTCCAGAATGCGGCGATCGAGCGTGACGCGCTGATGGATCACGCCATTACGGATGCTCCCGTTTGGAAGTATGTCGGTCCGACCGAGTTGGGGAGTTCGGGCGGGATGTGGTTTGGGCCGTCGCCCGTGTCCGGGCGCGTGTCGGCAATCGCCTTCGAACCTGGGATTTTGAATCTCCCGAAGGTCTATGCCGCATCGCCGAGCGGGGGGGTATGGCGGGATCAATACCCCTACGATCGTTGGGTCCCGTTGTCCGACGAATGGCCCTTCCTTGGTGTGAGTTCGATCGCGATCCATCCAACGAATCCCCAGCTCATTCTTGTAGGGACGGGTGACTTCGACGGTGGGAATCCGCTCGGAGCCCGCGGCATCCGACGGACTGTGGACGGCGGAACGACTTGGACGGAGATTTTGAGCCCTCCGGCGGCGGGCATCTGCATCAGTGCGATTGCGTTCGACCCTGACAATCCGAACATCGTGATCGCGACGGCCGGTCGGGGCCAGCAGGGTCTGGCTGGAAATGGAAGGATCTATCGCTCGACGGATGCGGGGAGGACGTGGGCGGCCGTTGGAGGGACGCCCGCGGCGATTTGGAGCAGCGTCGTGATGGGTGCGCTCAGCAAGACCACGGGCGTTCGCTTGTATTACGCCACCGCAACCTCACCGACAGGGATGGTCTGGCGATCGGCGGATCAGGGTCAGACGTGGCAACAGCTCCCGGTGCCGCTCATGAACGCGGCTTACGACGCGGTGGAGGCTGCGACCTCCCCCACGGACCCGGGAGTGGTCTACGTCCTGGCGGGCAGAAGACCGCAGAACGCGGCGAACGTCGGTGTTTGGCGGAGCCTGACGGGGGGTGCCGTCGCCAGTTCTTGGAAGAGCGTTTCAGCCAACGTCAACTCATTCCCCCACCACGACCAGGGGACCGACTTCTACAACTGGGATCAGGTCTTCTACGATGCGCACATCGCGTGCTCGACCTACAAAACGAACAACGCGGATGTCGACGTTCTCTACGTTGGTTTGATCGACCTCGTGGCTTCGGTGAACGCCAATACGGCCGATCCTACGGCGGTGCGCTGGAAGAGCGTCGGTATGACGTACTCCTCCAACACCCCCGGCCTGCACAACGACCAACACTCGATCGCATTCCAGCCCAACCATCCCAATACCGCTCTCGTTGGGTGTGACGGAGGGCTGTACTGGATGCAGTTCGATCCCACAAACGTGCGATGGACCTTTCGGCAGTTTCTGAACGGCCACCTGGGCATCTCGGAAGTCTATACGGCGGCGTTCTTCGGAGGGAATGGCAGGAATCCAAACGCGGCCACGCAAATTCTTGCCGGCGTGCAGGACAACGAGCACTACCGTATTGATTCGAATGGCGAGTGGCCGAACGCGGTGCAGAGTGGGGACGGCCATGGAACGGGCATTATCCCGGTTCAAACCGGCGTGCGTCCCAACGTGGTTGGTCCGGGCATGATCCAGTACGCGTCGGGCTACACCAGCACGACGTCGGGACGGAAGATCAAGTACCTCACGATGCAACGGACCGCCGATGCCTGGGCCCATCAGGCCAGCGTCAGGCCGTTTTTCAACGTCGGAGGAGCGGGGGGCAATCAGGCAAACAACGAGGCGTCCCTCTTCTTCCCGCCGATCGCGATCAACCCGACCGCCGACGAGGTGTTCACGGGGTCGGTGTTCCTCTATCGGCGCACCGCGAACGCAGCTTGGGTGCGAACGGGTCTTGACAACGCCGACCGGAACCCGATCACCGCGCAGCCGATCACGGCGATTGCCGTGGCACCGTCCAGGCCCGCCACCGTCTACGTGGGCGCTATGGACGGCTCGGTCTTCGTATCGCGCATGTCCGGCAAGGGTGGGTCGTGGACGCAAATCGATGGGGGCACCTTCCCCCGCCCGATCACAAGCATCGCGGTGCATCCAACGCAACCGAACACGATCTTCGTGACGCTAGGCGGAAACACGGGGCAACCGCGACGCGTGTACACCTGCGCCGACACGTCGATCCGACGCATCCGTTGGACGAGCGTTTCGGGCACCGGTCCCAACGCAACGCTTCCTGATGTCCACACGACCGTGATCACGCTGGATCCCGACGCGCCGTCGAGGATCTTCTATGTGGGGACAGACATTGGGTTCTTCTATACCAAGGACGCCGGGCGGACTTGGAAGGACGGGAACACCAATCTGGGGTTGCCCAAGGTCGCGGTGAACTCCATCTCGGTCGTTGGCAACCACGCCAACGCGACGATCTACGTGGCCACGTACGGGCGTGGTCTGTGGCAGGCACGGTATGGGGACCTTCCATGAGGCGCCCGCGGCCCGCCCCAAAAGTTGTGGACACGCGGGCCGAATGGCCTCGGTAGGCTAGCGCGCGGGAAGAGAATGCGGTAGCTTCTACTTTCCCATAGGAGGAAGCAAGCGAATGAGTATCACAGCACAAGGCGTCGACGCCCGAGCGTATCTGAGCGGATGGCTCCAGGGCCTCACCGGCATGTATTCGGCCGACATCATGGCGATCCCGGACGACCAGTGGGAGGCCACGCACGGTGGATGCACCAAGTCGGCGCGGGACCTCACGGCGGACGCGATCGGAATGCTCGGCTGGACGACCGAAGCGCTGAAGGGCAACGTCGTCGAACTTCAGGAGTCGTATGTGAACGAGCAGCTCAAGGGCGCCTGCGCGACGAAGGGGGGTGCGTGCGAGAAGTTGGCGGCCGCCTCGCAAGCGTTTGCCGCGGCCCTCAATTCGGCGAGCGACGAGGCTCTCAACGCGATGGTGACCCCGCCGTGGAAGATGGACGCTCCGCTCTTCCTGATCGCCCAGATCGCGGTCAGCCACCTCTGGTACCACGACGGCCAGCTCAACTACATCCAGTGCCTCCTGGGCGACGACCAGGTCCACTGGATGCATTAGGGACGGGAATCGGGAATCGGGAATCGGGAATCGGGAATCGGGAATCGGGAATCGGGAATCGGGAATCGCTCTTGAGTGCTCCATCGTCCTAACCCTCACGGAGGTGGACGATGGAGTTTCTCTCTGCATTGTGGATACCGATCGTCGTTTCGGCGGTCTTCGTTTGGATCGCCAGCTTCTTGACCCATATGGTGTTTCCGCACCACAAGAAGGAGTGGGTCGGGCTACCGGATGAGGCCAAGTTCAACGCGGCGCTCGAAGGGGTTCCTCCCGGACAGTACATGTTCCCATTCGGGACCATGGAGGATCAGAAGAACCCCGAGTTCCAGGCCAAGATGAAGGCGGGCCCTTGCGGCACGCTGACGATCTGGTCGGGTCCGGTGAACATGGGGCGGAACCTCGTGCTCACCCTTCTTTACTACATGGTGGTCGGCCTCTTTGCCGCTTACGTGGCGTGGCATGGGCTCGGGGAGGGGGAGCACCCCTATCTGCTGGTGTTTCGCATCACGGGTGCCGTTGCGTTTGCGGCGCACGGTTTGGGTTGGATGTCGCACGCCATCTGGTACGGCTGGAAGGGATTCTGGGCGGATCTGGCCGACGGTCTGCTGTACGCCCTCATCACCGGAGGCACCTTCGGCTGGCTCTGGCCGCACTGAGCACGCCGGGCCAGGCTCTTCCTCGTCTGGCTGAAGAACGACCTCAAAAAGGTCGCCCGGGGTCAAGTTGTAGCGAGACCCCGGGCTCAGAGGGCGTCCCGGCGCACCGGGAGCAGGGGGCTGAAATGGGACCGCGCGCCTCTTTCAGCATCCTGCGAGGAGGTTCCCTGGGTTACAGCTTCTTCAAAATGGCCAACATCCGGAGCCACGCCTTGTTGCGCCCCTCTTTGTTGGCGGCTTGCGCGTCGGGTTGTTCGCCGCTCCGCATGAAACCGTGTCCCGCGCCCTCGTAGACGACGGGTTCGTACGTCTTGCCGGCGGCCTTCATCAATCGCTCGCTCTCGGGAATGGTCGAGCTGACGCGGTTGTCGTTTCCGCCATAGAATCCATAGACGGGACACTGGATTTTGGCGAGCAGGGCGGGGTCGGTCGGCCCCGTGCCGTAGAACGGAAGCGCCGCGGAGAGATCCTTGCGCGCCGTCGCAAAGAGAAACGTCTGTGTCCCGCCCCAACAGAACCCCGCCACCGCGAGTTTGCCGTTTGCCGAGGGGAGTCTCTTTCCGTAGTCGCAGGCGGCGTTGAGATCGCCGATCACCTGCTGGGAGGGGAGGCCGCTGATCGCTTCACGAATCTTTCCGACGTCGGGAAAGGAGTCGGACCTGCCGCCGTTCGGACCCATGCCCGACAACAGGTCGGGGGCGATGGCGATGTAGCCGTACTCGGCCAGTCGGTCGGCGACGGACATGACCCAGTCGGACATTCCCATGATCTCGTGGATGACGATCACGACGGGGGCCTTCTCCTTGCGCTCCGGATAGACGACGAAGCACTTCACCTTGCGCGGACCGTTGTCGACGGACACCCACTCCTGGTGGCGGGGCGACGCGTCGACGCGCTCCTTGGCCCAATCCTGGGCGAAACCGGACGCGGCGACGAGCAGGGCGGCGGTCAAGGCAAGCAGTCTCATATCCCCATTCTACGAGATCGTCCCTTCAGGGGAGAAGCGCGGGTGGTGGCTCCGTAGTGATCACGACCAGCTTCTCGATCCCGTTCCAGACGACCTTGGCGCCGAGCGCCTCGCTGATGAAGCGCAGCGGGATCAGGGTGCTGCCCTCGATGATCTGGGGAGCGACGTCGAGGATGACGGGCACATCGTTGCGCAGGGCGGTCGTCTCTCCGATGCGCATCCAGATGTGGCGGCCTTCCTTCTCGGCGGTCACAACCTTCTTCTCGTCGTCCCAAGTCACGGTGGCGCCAAGCTGTTCGAACACGCTCCGTACCGGAACGAGCACGCGTCCGTCCCGGATTTGGGGTGGCGTGCCGTCGTAGGTGCCGGGGACTCCGTTCACCTCGACGCGAACGATCTGGCCCTGGCCCATCGGGAGGGCGACCACCGCGGCCACGACGCAAGTCAGCAACGTGTTCATCGATTCGATTATTCCCGACTTTGCCACAATGGGGACGGACGCGCGGCCAATCGCGCTGGAGGATTGAATGCGTTGGAAGGGACGGCGCGAGAGCGGCAACATCGAGGATCGCCGCGGGGCGAGGACGACGGCGGTCGGCGGGGGAATCGGGGTGGTGGTCCTCCTCCTGATCGCCTGGGCGCTCGGCGGGGACCCGGTGCAATTGCTGTCGCAGTTGAGCGAGGGCGGCGTGCAACAGGGCCAGAGCGCACCCGACCCGGCGGAGGAGCCGCTGCGGGAGTTCGTCGCGGTGACCCTGGCGGATACGGAGCAGGTTTGGAACGAGTTGCTCCCCCAACAGGCGGGTGTCGCGTACCGCGAGCCCAAGCTGGTGCTCTTCACGGACCGGGTTCAGAGCGCGTGCGGGTTGGCGGGGGCGGCGGTCGGTCCGTTCTACTGTCCCGAAGATGAAGATGTGTACCTCGACCTCGGATTCTTCGAGACGCTTTCCAAGCGTTTGGGCGCCAAGGGGGATTTTGCCAGGGCGTACGTGGTCGCCCACGAGGTGGGCCACCATGTGCAGAAGATATTGGGCACGATGGAACGGGTCGACGCCCAAAGACGGCGATTGAGCGAGCGCGAAGCCAATGCTCTGACGGTCCGCCTCGAACTGCAGGCGGACTTCTACGCGGGCGTGTGGGCCCATCACGCCCGGTCGGTCGCGGGGCTGGACGAAGCCGACATCCGCGAAGCGATCGAAGCCGCGGGAGCGATCGGAGACGACACGCTTCAGATGAAGGCTCGCGGGGAGGTGGTGCCCGACGCGTTCACGCACGGCACCAGCGCGCAGCGCACCCGCTGGTTTCTCCGAGGATGGGAGACCGGTCGGTTGTCCGAAGGCGACACGTTTGCGGCGCGGTCGCTCTAGGTTTTGTTCGAACCCGCAATTTTGCGGGGGTCAGGCCGCGGCAAAATCGGATACGGTGGACAGGCGGCACCTAGCCGCGCGGGGTGGCCTGTTCCCCCGTTCGAGCGGGCGAAAGAAAGCGCGAGGGGGGTGGTGCAAGCCGCCCCCGGCTTTCGGCGGGCGGGCAGTTTTCGTTTTTTTGCGAATTCCCGCGAATTTCGTGAGCAATACGGACGGTTGAGCCCGTCCTTCAATTGCCGTGCCCTGCGGTGCATCTTGAGCTTCGTGGGGTTATAATGCGGTCATCGTGTCGCGCACGTCTTCGACGCTACGGTCGAACCTGTTTGACATGATGGAGTTGGGCACTTATACTCGGGCGAGAGGTGTGTTGATCGTGTTTGGAAAGACTAAGCACCGCGGGTGTCGCGGATTGCTCTCAGGGTTCATGGTGATGGGGCTGCTGGCCCTATCGGGATCGGGTTGGGCGGGCGGCGGCCAGAAGCTGTCTGCGAAGCCAGTCGATCGCGTCACCCAGGAGCAGATGCAGAAGCGCCTGCGCGTCTCGGCGCAGCAGTTCAGGGAGAACAAGGGCCAGTGGGATTCCCGCGCCCGGTTCCTCTTGCAGGCAAAAGGCGTGGACGTGTGGGTGACCGATTCCGGTCTGGTGTTCGATCACTATCGAAGCACCGAGAAGGACGGCGCCCACGGGCGGAAAGGCAACGTCGTGGGCCTCGAGTTCCTTGGAGCGGCTCTCCATCCCGCCGTCGAGGGCGAAGGCCCCGGCCGCATGGTCTGGAGCTACGCCAACGAGAACGGGAAGGTCAACGGCGTGCGCGGTTTCGAAGAGACGACGACGCGCTCCCTCTATCCCGGGATCGATCTTCGCACCTATGTCGAGAACGGCTCGCCCCGTTACGATCTCATCGTTGCACCCGGAGCCGACCCGAGCTCCATCAAGATGGCGATTCGCGGAGCCCAATCCGTCGACGTGAACCAGAAGGCCGAACTGGAAATCGGTACGAGCCTTGGGACGGTCAAGCACGGAAGCCTCGTTGCGTACCAGATGGTGAACGGCCACCGCTCCCCGGTCCCCGTCCGCTTCGACCTCTCTGCGGACGGCACGGTCGGATTTGCGCTCGGCTCCTACGACCCGGCGAAGGCTGTGGTCATCGACCCCCTCGTTTACGGTTCGTACTACGGCGGCGACGACGGGTTCGACATCGTGCGTTCGGTCGTGGCCGACGAGGATGGCGGCGTGTACCTGACCGGTTCCACGCAAGCGTCCATGTTCCCCGCGATCTACGGCCCCTACGGATTCGCCATTGCCGGCGGATGGGACATGTTCGTCACGAAGTTCCAGGGAGACGCGTATACGCACGACTACTCGGCGCTCGTCGGCGGATCTGCCGACGACATCGGCTCGTTCATCGATGTCGATCCGTTCGGCAACGTGTGGGTGGTGGGAACGACTGCCTCGGGCAACTTCCCCGGACACAACCGCAACGTTCAGTACCTGTCCCTGACGACGGGGCCTCCTCCTTCGAGCGGAACCTTCACCCTTCGGTTGTTGGGCCACACCACCTCGATGTTGCCTTACAACGCGAGCGCCACCCAGGTGAAGAACGCGCTCAACGCGCTCCCGGGAATCTCCGGGGTGCAGGCGACCTCGGTCCAGAACCTGCCGAACGGCACGATCCGGATCGTGCTCCCCTTCCCCGGCACGATCACCGTCCAGAATGCCGGGATCGCTCCCAGCGCCTATGGGATCACGCAACAACCGGGGACCGTTCCGTTCCTCATGCGGTTTGCCAACAGTCTGATCACGGTGTTGGACCCTCTGCCGACCACGCTGCTGATGTGGGGTGGCGACAGCGGAAACGGCCTTGAGACGCCCTCCGGCTTCAAGATTGTGCCGAACGACAACCCCGCTCCGACCGATCCGGTCGAGTTTGTGATCGTTGGCAACACGACGGCGGCCAACCCGTTGCCTGAGAACGGCGGTTCTGTTCCGCTCTCGCAGGATGGCTACATCCTTCGCTATACGTTCGACGGGACATCGTTCACGCAGACCGACGGCCGGTACATCAGCGGCAACAATTCGGCGAACGTGATCACGGGTCTTGCCGTCGACCGTTCGGGTCAGGCCTACGTGGCGGGCACGGTGGGTTACAACTCCAACGTGGACACCTCGGTGTTTGCGGCGTTCGCGACGACGGGCAACGTGTTCCCCGGAGGCCGCCTCCTGCGCCTCAACGACGCGTTCATCCGGAAGTACGACCGCAGCGGAACCATCCTCTATTCGGCGCTCATCGGAGGCAACGGAAGAGATTCCGGCGCGGGCGTCGCCATCGACGCGGCGGGCAACGCCTACGTCACCGGCATCGCCTCCTCGTTCAACTTCCCGAGAACTCCGGGAGTTTACGGCGAGAATTTCGGTCCCGGCGCCCTCGTGTTCTGCACGAAGGTGAACCTCGACGCGTCGCAGATCGTTTACTCGACGCACCTGCGGACCACCCCGCCGGTGAGTGTCAGCGGCATCGCCGTCGACAACTCCGGCAATGCGTACATTTCGGGCATCGCCAGCTTTACGCTGACGTTCCCGGTCCCAGCGGGAGATCCCAACGAACCGACGAGCGCAAGCTTCGGTGCCGTGCCGACGACGACGGATGGCCTGCGAACGACCTACACGTCGCCGCAGCCGCCCGAGTTGCCGACGGACGACGGGTTCCTGTTGGTGCTCAACGCCAACGCCTCCAACCTGCTCTACGGGACGTACATCGGCGACAACCTCGACGAGTTTGTCTACGCGCCGTACACGGACCGCTTGGGCGACGTGTGGGTGTTCGGCTACTCGGACTCGTTCCGTCTCTATCAGCGCGTTTCGAGCACGGGCACGATCAAGCAGTACGTCTCAACCGGTCAGTTGGCCAACGAGTTCCTGTCGGAGTTCGCCTTCAAGCGAACCGGCGACGCCTTCGGGACCACGGCCATTCCGGGCGTTCTGTACGGCCTTCGCGAGTCGCCGTTCACGGCACCCGCGACCATCACGACTCAGAACCGCCGAGACGGCTTCCTCATCAAGCTGAGGCTCGGCCTGCCTACGATCGGCAGCCTCGTGCTGACACCCAACTCGGTGGCGGGCGGCCTCGGCGCCTCGTCCACCGGTACGGTGAACCTCACGCTTCCGGCTCCGGCGGGCGGCATCGACGTCGTGCTCACGCTCGACAATGAGGCGGCAACCTTCTCCGGTTCTGGATTCCAGGACACGATGGTGCTCACGATCCCAGGGGGCCAGCAGTCGGCCAACTTCGACGTGTTCACCGAAGCCGTGACCCAGACGACCAACGTCAACATCAGGGCCACGCTGGAAGGCAACTTCGTCAACCGAGTCCTGACCGTGCAGCCGTGGCTGACGCAGGTCACGGTCAGCCCGAACTCGATCGTCGGCGGCAATCAGGTCACAGGTAGAGTCCGACTCTTCCAGCCGGCCATCACCGACATCACGGTGGACCTCTCCACAGACAACTCGAGTCTCCTGAGCTTCCCGAACGGAGCGACGGTCATCGTTCCCGCCGGGCAGGACACCGCGACCTTCCTGGTCGATACGGAGGGTGTTGGCGCCCAAACGGTGGCTAACGTGACGGCGACCCTGTTGGGAGTTGGCAAGAGCCAGCCGGTGACCGTGTTGCCGGCCAATCTGGTCAACGTCACCTTCAATCCCACCCGGGTTACCGGAGGCACGGCGGCGACGGGAACGGTCACCCTCGACGGAAAGACCGGTACCGCGTTCGACGTCGATCTGACGATCGATGCGGGAACTGCGGGCTACCAGATCATTCCGACGACGATCACCTTCAACCCGGGCGACACCTCGAAGAGCTTCACCGTCCAGACGGTGTACGAGCCGGTCGACACCCAACGCAAGATCACCGCGACGCGACCGCAGCAGGGCGGCTACTCGGCCCAGAGCCGGGTCGGCACGCTCTTCATCGACGCGTCCGAACTCATCGCGTTCACCATCGACAAGACGCAGGTCAACGTCGGGGAGAACGCGACCGGAACGGTCAGCCTCAGCAAGGCGGCCGGTACCGGAGGGGCGGTGGTCAACCTCTCGGCGAGCAACAGCCTGGTCACCGTGCCGGCGACCGTGACGATCCCCGCGGGTTCGACCACGGGCACCTTCACGATCACGACGACCACGGGTGCCGTTCTGGGCGACCAGACGGTGGACATCACGGCCTCGCGCGGCCCGGTTTCGATCGTTCGGACCCTGACCGTGTTGAGTTCCACGCTCGGTCTGTCGCTCAACCCGACGTCGGTGGTGGGCGGCGACAGTTCGACCGGAACGGTGTCGCTCGGTGCGGCCGTTTCGAGCGATGTGATCGTGAGCCTGAGCAGCAACAACGGAGCTGCCACCGTCCCTGCGACGGTGACTATCCCGACCGGGGCTTCGTCTGCGACCTTCACGGTCAATACGTCGATCGTCTCGTCCAACGTGAACGCGGACATTACGGCCACCGCCGGAGCCTTGAGCTCGACTGCGACGCTCCAGATTCGTGCGGTCGGCGTGGTCGGCATCTCGTTCACGCCGCCGAAGGTGCGCGGTGGATCCACCTCGATCTGCCGCGTCACGCTGGACTCGCCGGCGCCGGCCGGCGGAGTCGTGGTGAGCCTCAGCCAGTCCAACCCGCTCGTGGCGACGATTCCCTCGTCGATCACGATCCCGGCGGGTGCGACCTACCTGGAGTTCACCGTCCAAACGCGGCGCGTTTCGCGGACCCTGGCCACCCTGGTGACCGCGACGCGAGGCACCACGAGCGTCTCCGCGATCCTCACCGCCACGCGGTAGGGAACCGGAGAACAAGCGAAAGGGCCGATGACCAGATTGGTCGTCGGCCCTTTGCGTTTGACCGAGGTCCCACTGCGGATTCGCGTCCCTCGGGTAAAACGGTCCCGTGAAGCTCGGAGAAGGGTTCCTGCTCGGGATGATCGTCGGTACGGCGACCGGCGTGCTGCTCACACGCGCGCACCGCGTGTGGGAAGAGGATGCCGAATCGCTCTCCGAAAGGCTCACGGATTACGTGGGCGAACTCGAAGAGCGGATCTCCGTGTTGGAAGACCGGACGGTGAAGGCAACGAAACGGCCCTGATTGGTTGTTGGGCCTTGGGCCTTGGGTCTTGGTCCTTTGTCCTTGGGGGTTAGCGGGGGTGGCCGTTCTCGTCCAGATCGTAGATGCGCGGCGCGCCTGTGGCGAGCTCGAGGCCGACCACTTCGTCTCCGGTGAGGTTGTCCAGCTTCATCACGATCGATCGGTTCGAGTTGCCGTGGGCCACGACCAACACGTTCTTTCCCTGCCGAATATCGCCCAGGATGCACCGCTCGAAGAAGGGCAGGGTGCGTGCGGCGGTGTCCTTGAGCGACTCGCCCCCCGGAGGCGGCGTGTCGTAGCTTCGACGCCACAGTTTGACCTGCTCGGGGCCGTACTGCGCGCGAAGCTCGTCCTTGTTCAACCCTTGGAGATCGCCGTAAAACCGCTCGTTGAGGGCTTGGTCTCGGATGATCGGCAGTTTGACCCCCAACTCCTCCAAGAGGATCTCCAGCGTCCGCTGGGCCCGGGTAAGCGCGCTCGTGTAGGCAACATCGAACGCGATCTCCCGGATCGCGCTTGCGGCCGCCCTGGCCTCCTCCTCGCCCGCAGCCGTCAGGGGAACGTCGACCCAACCGGTGAATCGATTCTCGAGGTTCCAAAGAGACTGGCCGTGGCGGATGAGAACGAGCTTGGGCATGCCCGAAGGATACTCCAGGGCTACTCCAGAAGGAACAGGATGAGATCGGTCTCGGGATACGCGTCGTAACCCTCGGCTTGGGCCAGACCGCGCAGTTGCCCGCGATGGTACGTGCCGTGGTTGACCACGTGCATCGCCATCTGAGCCAGCGTGAACGTGGCATCGCCACGACGCAGCGGGACCTGGAACTCCGCATCCAAGTCTTCGGCCTCCACGAACGCCTTCCACGCGTTGGTCGTCTCCGCGAACAGCACTTCGAGACCGATGTCGACCCGCGCCTGCACGATTTCGACGCCACACGCCCCCAACCACCAGCGCTGCGTCCCCAAGATGTGTTCGACCACCTTCTGGGCGCGTCCCATGTCTTGGAATCCTCCCAGGGCCCGAATCCACTGGCGGTTCGCCCAGAGGTCGTAGTCGAATCCTCGGCGAAGGAACTGCGACAACTCCATCAGACCATCCTCCCAAACCGTACCGGGACGCCGCTCGGATTCCCGAACAGCTCGCCGTCGCGCACCGCGACGGCCCCTCGCACCACCGTGTGGACGGGCCACCCGCGGAGTCGCTCGCCCAAATAGGGGCTCCAGCCGCAGCGCGACGCGATCCACGACTGCTCGAGCACCCGCTCCGCCTCGAGGTCCACCACCGTCAAATCGGCGTCCATGCCCTCCGCAAGGGCGCCCTTGCCCTCGATGGCGAAGAGTCGGACGGGCCCTTCGCTCACAGCCCTGACGAACTGCCCGAGGCCGAGAACCCCCTGGCTGACCAGGGTGAGCATGACCGGCACGAGCGTTTGCACCCCGGGCATGCCGCTTGGGCTGAGGGGATACGGACGGGCCTTCTCCTCGACCAGATGGGGCGCATGGTCGGTGCCCACGGTGTCGAACACGCCTGCGGCCAAGGCGGCCCTCAGCGCCGCCTGGTGCGTGGCGTCGCGCAGCGGCGGGTTCTGCTGCGCCCGCGTTCCAAGGCGCGTGTAGCAGTCCGGAGCCGCGAAGAACAGGTGCTGCGGGCAAACCTCGGCGCTGACGGGCAGGCCGCGGCGCTTGGCCTCGACGATCAGAGGGATCTCCTCCGCGGTGCTGACGTGCAGGATGTGGACGGGACGCCGCGTCTCCTCGCACATGCGGATCAAGCGCTCGGTTGCCAGCCGCGCACACTCGGAGTCGCGAATGAGCGGGTGTTGCTCGACCTTCGGATGCGCAAAGGCGGCGATCCGCTCCCTCAGGCGCGGCTCGTCCTCGGAGTGGACGGCGATTCGGCGGGTCCCCGACTTCAGCACGCGCAACACGTCGGGGTCCTCGCTCACGAGCAGGTCGCCGGTCGAACTGCCCATGAACAGCTTCACGCCGCACGCTCCGGGAAGCGTTTCCAACTCGGCCAGGGCCTCGATGTTCTCGAGGGTCGCCCCGATGTAGAAGGCGTGATCGGTCCACGCCCTGCCCCGCGCCCGCGAGAGTTTGTCTTCGAGAGCCTCGCGGCTGACCGTCGGAGGAGTGGTGTTCGGCATCTCGAAAAGGGTGGTGACGCCCCCAAGCACCGCCGCGCGCGTTCCCGACGCGAGGTTCTCCTTTTGTTCCAGCCCCGGCTCCCGCATGTGCGTGTGGGAGTCGATCACACCCGGCAACACGGTCAGATGGGTGGCGTCGAGCACTTCCGCGGCCGAGGCGTCGTCCAGGGCGCCCACGGCGGCGATCCGGCCTTCGGCGATGCCGATGTCGCCTTCGAACGTTCCGTTCGCCGTCGCCAGGGTGCCGCCGCGTACCAGGAGATCGAACTGCACGCTTCGATTCTGGCACGCCCCTTCCGATAATTCCCTTGAGATGCTCTTGTCCTTTGCGGCCGCCTTCGCGGTCCTGCGTCCCATCGCGTTCCCTCCAAGCCCCATCCCGCACGAGGTGAGGCGGGGCGCGGCCCTGTACATGGCGGGGAAGGGGATCGATCGGACACGGGAGGAGGACCGGGCCATCCTCGGCGTGTGGTTCGACGGCCGCATCAAGCGCGACGTGGAAGAGGCGCTTTGGGTCTCGCCTTCGTTCGTCTCACGATGGCTCGGGTACCTCGAAGCCAAGGAGAAGTGGTTTCCCGGCGAGATCCAGTTGCGGTGGGACGCCGTGCGGACCCTGTTCGACGGGCGGATCGTGCTGGTCGTTCACCTCTCCGCCTATCCGAAGTGGGTGGATCCGGACTACGGCTTGACAGGCAAGGGTGACCCTGCGGAGGTCGATGACGTGCGTTTCTTGGTGACCGCGGGCGGCGACCTACCGGAAGCAGGCGCCTTTGGATCGCCCTACCGTGCGGAAATCCAATGGGCGCACCCTCGCCCGCAACCTACGTTGACCGAGCCCCATGCGGCCCTCCTCCTGCGCGAGCAGGCCCGCTCGGCGGGTCCGCTCGAGCGTAGGGACTGGGTCGATGCGATGCCGTTCCTCCAGGCGATGGTCCCCGAGTTTCGGCAACCCTCGGGGCTGCAGGGAATTCGGTTGGGTGGATTTCACTCCGCCTGGTACCTGCTGGATCTTCCCGCGTCGGAGGCGGTGCGCCGGTCGCGATCGTTCGCCGTGCGCGTGTTCAGCCCACGCAAGGAGCGTGTCGCCCGCTTCGAACTGATGAGCGGTCGCTAGGCCAGCGACCCCATCGGATCCCACGGATCCAGTTCGATGGGTTCCTGCTCGAGCACGGCCCTCACCTCGTCGGACACGTGGCGCTGATCGACGACGACCTCGTACATGTACTCGTCGAACCACCGGTCGGTCATCTGAAGGTAGCCCTTGTCGCCGCACTTGTCGCCCCACGAGTTCTCGACCCGCCACTTCAGCGGCCGTCCCGCCTCGTCGAGGTCGACCCCGGTGAACACCATGGCGTGCGTCATCTGCGATTGGCCGTAGCTGAGCCGTCCCGCCTTGTCGATCGTCGGCGTCACGCCGTAGAGCAGCGCCGTGTCGTGGATCTCAAGGTCCATCACGCCGAGGTCGCGGTCGAGATGCTTGCCCACATCGTTGCCGAACCACACGGGCTCGCCGTCGACGAGCTGGGCGATCGCCGCCCGCTTCATCACGGGCATCTCGACGTTCACGTAGGCGATGGGATCGCCTCCGACGACGTTGCCCAGATACTGGACCGTGTAGAGGCGGTTGAACGGGTGCTGAGGCCTCGGATCGTGGATGAGGCAGATCTTCTGATCGAGATCCGCGTGCAGGTGGCGCTCGTAGAACTCCTGCGGTGTGATTTCGCCATCGCGCACGAACGCGCGGTCTTTGTCCCGCCACTGCCAATGGAAGCGTGTCGGGGGCTCTCCCAGGTGCACCGCGAGCATCCGGTACACGTCCTTCATCGCCGCGTTCTTCGTGGCGCGCAGAGCGTCCTCGGAACTCCCTTCCGAAGCCATGCGGCGCAATCTCCACGCGGCGTCCCGAAGCACGTGGGTGACTTGAAACACCATGGGACCGGTCGCGCTGCTGCTGTCGGTTTCGGGCATCACGGTCTTGGGAACCACTCCGTACTTCTTCACGAGGCTCACGAACATGTGCCACTGCCCCCCGTCTTGAATGGGCGAAGCCAGCAGCCAACTGAGGAGGCGACTGCCCTCCGGCTCCTCGAGGGTGCCCAAGATGGACTCGAGGAAGAAGTTCGCCTTTTCAAACTTGTCCCAGAACGTCAGGTAGCTCTGGCTGAGCTCGAACTCATCGCCCACGTTCATGTTCGATCGGGCTTGGGCTCGGAGCGTGTTGAGCGCGGCGAACAGCCAGCACCGGCCGCTCTGGTTCTGGGAGGTGCTCGCGCCCTCCTTGAGGTGATGGCTGAACGAGTGGTCGACGAGGACGACCCGGCTGCGGTTCAGGGCCGCCTTGGCGAGGGGCGTCGTGCATAGGGCGTTCATCGCCTGACGGTTGCGGGGATCGCTGGCAAAGGCCGTGCGGCACTCTGCGAGCATGTGGGCATCGAGTTCAACCGAGCGGGCGGCGGGAGTAGTGGCCATGCCGATTGGTTTGACGCGCATCCGACGGAGTCCTGCCATGAAGGAAAAGGGCCGACCCCACAGCAGCGTGGAGCCGGCCGGCACAGGAGGATGGCGCGGGTTTACAGCTCTTCGGACGTGGAGTCCTTCAACAGACCCCAAGCGCCCGCAACCGACGCAAGACCCACAGCCACGATGGCGAGACTAAAGAGCATTCTTCTCTCCCAGATTTGGTGCCACCCAAGGGAGATTTCGGTCGAATGCGGCGCGCCGTTCCCGTGCCTTCTACCGGCACCGGACGAATCCGGCATCCTTGCTGACCGCAAGCCTACCGACGGTGGTCTTACGGGCGCGGGGGTCCATAATGGTCTTATGAAGTTGGAATCCGCCCTGCTGGACGTCCTCGCCGAGCGCGTCTTGGTGTGGGACGGTGCCATGGGCACGCAGATCCAGGCTGCCGGACTGGTGGAGGCAGACTTCGTGCTTCGGGAGGGTCAAGCTGCCGGTCCGGAGTCCACGGCAGCGTGCGCGCGTTTGGGGGGCCGCACCTTGGAGGGCTGCAACGAACTGCTCTCGCTCACGCGCCCGGACGCGATCGAGGCGATCCATGCCCGCTACTTCGAGGCGGGGGCCGACCTCGTGGAGACCAACACGTTCGGCGCGACTTCCATCGTGCTCGCCGAGTACGAGATCGCCGAGTTGGAGTACGAGTTGGCACTCGCCTCGGCACGGATCGCCGCTCGGACGGCCCAACGCTATTCGACCCCCGCGAAACCTCGCTTCGTCGTGGGGGCTCTCGGGCCCGGCACCAAGCTCGTCAGCTTGGGCCAAACGAGTTGGGCCGAGTTGGAGCACACCTACGGCCGTGCTTTCCTGGGATTGCTCGAAGGCGGCGCAGACGCGCTGATGCTGGAGACGCTGCAGGACCTCCTGATGGTCAAGGCGGGCATCGTCGCGGCGGAGAGGGCGATGGCCGAGTCGGGGCGACGGGTGCCGCTGTTCGTGCAGGTCACCATGGAGCAGACGGGCACGATGCTCATGGGCACCGAGATCGGGGCGGCTCTCAACATGCTCGAGGCGTTTCCCTCCGTCAGCGCGATCGGCATCAACTGCGCGACGGGGCCGGTCGAGATGGCGCCCCACGTGCGCTTCCTCGGGAACAACAGCACCCGCCCCTTGAGCATCCAGCCCAACGCGGGTCTCCCGCAGATGAAGGCGGGTCAGGCCGTGTACAAGCTGACTCCGGAGGAGTTGGCTTCGCACCACGACCGATTCGTCCGGGACCACGGGGCGGCGCTTTGCGGCGGCTGCTGCGGCACGACGCCAGAGCACATCCGCGCCGTGGCCGGGGAGGTCGGCGGTCGGGCGCATTCCGCGGATTGCCACTGGCTCCGCGTTCTGGGCGTCTTTCCAGGTTTCGATTTCGAGATCCGTGGCGAGGAGCAGGAGGCGGCGTTCGCCCTCGTGGGGTGTTCGAGCCTCTACCAGTTCCAACCGTATCGGCAGGACACGAGCTTCCTCATTGTCGGCGAGAAGACCAACGCCAACGGAAGCAAAGCGTTCCGCGAGATGCTGGCCGCGGAGAACTGGGAGGGGCTCACGGAGCTGGCGCGCGAACTCGAGGGCGAGGGGTCGCACGTGCTGGACGTCTGTACCGCGTATGTGGGCCGCGACGAGGAGCGGGACATGCGGACGCTGCTTTCGCACTACAACCGCCAGGTCACGGTTCCCCTGATGATCGACTCGACCGAGGTCAACGTGATCGAGGCGTCGCTGCAGCACCTTGCCGGCAAGCCCATCGTGAACTCGGTGAACTACGAAGACGGGGGCGAACGGCTGGAACGGGTGTTGGCGCTGTGTCGCCGTTACGGAGCGGCCGTCGTCGCCCTGACGATCGACGAGGAGGGCATGGCCAAGACCGTGGAGCGCAAGGTCGCCGTGGCCGAGCGGATTCTCGCCCGGACGCGCGGGCACGGGATCGCGGACCACGACGTTTTCATGGATTGCCTCACGTTCACGCTCGGTTCGGGCGACGAGGAGTTCCGCGAAGCGGGGAAGGCGACGATCGAGGCCATTGCCGAGTTGCGAAAGCGGCACCCGAACGCCAACACGATCCTCGGGGTGAGCAACATCAGCTTCGGCTTGCGGCCGGCCGCGCGCCAAGTTCTGAACTCGGCGTTCCTGCACTACGCCCTCGAGGCGGGGCTCACAAGCGCGATCGTGCACTTCTCGAAGATCCAACCCGAGAACAAGATCGAGCCCGAGGTGTGGAAGATCGCCACGGACCTTGTTTACGATCGACGGGAATACGCCGAAGTCGCGGGGTAGCATCCACCCATGCTGATTTTCGGCCTTGCTCTAGCCGCCCTGTCGATTGCGGGCGTGCCCCAAGATCCGCCCGCGGCCGTCCTCGGCGACGAGGTGACCGTCGGGTTCAAAGCCACTTCCGGCGAAACCGTTGTGGACTCGACGGAGGAGCGGCCGCCGCTCGTCCTCGAACTGGGCAAGCGCGATCTGATCCAGGGGTACGTCCAACTGCCCATGCCATCGCTCGACAAGGGCATCGTCGGCATGCACGTCGGCGACTCGCGGACCATCGAGGTTCCCGGCTCCGAACTGTTTCCAGGGCTGCAGGTGGGCGGGCTGAAGTCGGACGCGCCGATGAAGTTCGAAGTCAAGTTGCTCTACCTTCAGAAGCCAGGCGCGACTCCCGCCATCGCGATCGAGGAGTTGGCGCCCGGCGAGGGGCCCGAGGCAAAGGCCGGCGATTCGGTGGAGGTCCACTACCGGGGCACGTTCCTCAACGGTGTGGGATTTGACAACTCGTACGACCGGGGCCAGCCGTTCACGGTGAAGCTCGGGGGCGGCCAGGTGATCAAGGGGTTCGACCAGGGGTTGGTCGGCATGAAGACGGGTGGCAAGCGGCGCGTGACGATCCCGTACCAGCTCGCCTACGGCGCGCAGGGAAGGGGCGGGGGCATGCCCCCGAAGAGCACCCTCGTGTTCGAGTTGGAAGTGATGTCGATCAAGTCGGGCCAGTAACGGCTACTTCTTGAGCGCCGCGTTGGCGGCCTTGGCGACGCGCGACTTGCGTCGTGCGGCGGCGTTCTTGTGGATGATGCCGCGCTGAACGGCCTTGTCCAACGACTTGATCGCCACGACCAGCGCCTGGGCGGTCGCCTCGGAATCACCGGCGGCCGCAGCGACCTTGGTCTTCTTGATGTGCGTCTTCAGCGCGCTGCGCACGCCTTGGTTCACGAGGCGCTTGCGCTCGCTGCGCTTGATGTCTTTCTTGCTCGACTTGATGTTTGCCATAAGATTCCAATCCGGGAGGATACCCGACTACTTCTTCACCACGAACTTGCGCTTCGTCTTGTCGAAGCCCTGGTCGTACTTCTTCGCGTCGTAGTGCCACACCGGCGATCCAGAGCGCTGATAGAAGCAAAGGTAGCTGCTGAGGAGGGAGGCCACGAGGCGGCGGGACGTGCGTCGCACCACGTTGACCTCGGCGAGGATGGTTAGGAAGTCCGCGCCCTTGGGCCAGTGGCCCATGACCTCGACCAGGACGTCGAGGGTGCTCATGCCGTCGGCTCGGGTCTGGATCTCGCGAAGCTCTTCCATTCTCTGGGAGCTGATGTAGACGACGGGGTCGGTCTGCTCGAGCCAGGCGAACTCCAACACATTGGGTTTGGCGGTCTTCGTCAGGCTGAAGACGGCGCCGCTCTCCACCGGCTGCTCGTACCACCAGTCGATCAGGTTGTAGATCAGCCGCGCTTCGTTGTTCATCCACGCCTGGAGCTCCCGGCCTTCCGGATCGATGAGAATCAGCTCTTGGATGGTGGGTTCGGTGTCGAGCCAGTTCGTGGGGATCTGGCACATAGGGAATGTGCCCAGTTCGCGGTGGATCGACTTCAGCACGAGCCGAAGTTGCTCCGGCATCGTCTTGGGCGCGGGTTGGATCTCCTCGTCGAGGACGTCCGTGGCCAACGGGTGGGAAAGCAGTTTGCGCAGCGAACTGGAGAGTCCGTCGTCGGTCAGTTCCACGTCGATGCGTTCGCCCTCTTCGTCGGTGAACTCCGTTTGCACGAACTGGAACGGCTCGGGCACCGAGTAGATGAAGTCGGGAGCGGTGTTCGGTTTTCGGAACCGGTCCGCACCGACCCACCACACTTCCGGTTCGCCCTGGAGCGCCGCCATCACGTTCGCCATGTCGTCGGGGAACGTCTTGGTGCCCGGCGTGATCTCGTACATCTCCTCGAGCAGCGACGTCGCGGTCAGCGTCGCATCGCTGGCGACGATCTTCTTGACCATGGTCTCCACGTCGGTGAGTTTGACCTCGATGGGGGCGGCATCCTCGACCTCGATGGTCGGGGCGATCTTGTCGGCGAGTTTCACCGTGGCGGACACCCATTTCTTCGTTTCCGCCTCGGGGTAGATCTTGCCGTCGGCGGCGAAGATATAGCCTGGCACCGAGAGCAGTTCCGCGAAGAACTTGCGCGCGTCGAAAACGAGCGTCGTGCGGGGGTCTTGGCTGTCGATCTCGCTCCACGCGACGGCTCCAATGGCCTTGGCACGCATCGGCGCGGCCTTCTCCAGGGCCGTTGCGGCCGCGCCCGGCTTGCGCCAAGCGATGCCCTTGAGGAGTTTCTTGGCCTCCTCGAACTCTTCGACGGACAAGTCGTTGAGGGCAAGGGCGCGCTCGATGGTTTCGTCGCTGGCGAGGAAGCCCCACGACGCCAGGGCGACGTCGCCCGTCTTCGTCGCGACGAACAGGGGGCTGACGTCGACCAACCGCGTCAGCGGCGCCTCGATGGACTCGGGCTCCACGTCTCGGACGAGTGCGACCTCTTGAATCAGGAGGGGGAGCGGCATCGGTCCGCCAAAGCGCTCCACGACGAGGTGGACGGCCGCCGCGAACGGGCGTCCGGCTCCCTCGACTCGGGCTGCGGGAATCCACCGCCGCTCGAAGTAGACAAATCGGCCGGGATTCGAGGCTAGCATCGACCGAACGGTCGTGAGGTTGATTCCGTGCGGTTTGAGTTTATCGGCGAGTTCGCCCAGCTTGAGCGCAGACTCCATCTCGGTGAGTTTTTCGAGGATGAGACGGTCCACGTAAGAGCGGGCGAACAGTTCTTCGGGCTTGAAGTCGATGGTCTTTGCCAAGGGTAGGGTCCTCGCATCGAAAACGGGCTCGACGCAAACGGGGATTATACCTTGTGTGGGTGTGCGGTGTGGGGTTTGGGGTGTGCGGTGTGGGGTTTGGGGTGTGCGGTGTGGGGTGTGGGGTTTGGGGTGTGCGGTGTGGGGTGTGGGGTTTGGGGTGTGCGGTGTGGGGTTTGGGGCGTGGCAACCTTCGGGGGTTGGCTTGCGTTTAATGGAGTGTCCATGAAGAACCACTCGCGCCGGGGATTCACGTTGATCGAGCTGATGGTCGTCGTCGCGATCATCGCTTTGCTTGCCGCGCTGCTGTTTCCCGTCTTTGCCCGCGCCAAGGCCGCGGCCAAGCAGGCGACCTGCATCTCCAACCTCAAGCAGATCGGTTCGTCGATCCTGCTCTACATGGCCGACTACGACGACGTGTTTCCACACGCTCTCGACGCTTCGGACAAGTACGCGCCCGACATTTGGGCGCACGAGCCGGAGTTTTACGCGCGCATTCCGTACATGCCCTTGCTCAGCGAAGCCCTGCAGCCCTATCTGAAGAACCAAGGCGTGTTCCACTGCCCTTCCGATACGGGAACCCAGGTGCTGGACAACCACTTCGGCGAGCGTTTCGAATCCGCGCCTTCGATGTTCGCGACCTTCGGCTCCAGCTACTTCTTCCGCACGGAGATCGCTTTCCGCGCCTTCACCCAGACCCGGTTCCAGCTCCCCGCCGACGTGAACGTCCTGTTCGACGGGGCCGGCCACTGGCACGGTTCGGCTCGAGCGATCACGATGGAGGACGATTTCGGCACCATGTTCGAGCTGCTGGGCAAATACCGCTACAACACGCTCTTTGGGGATATGCACGCCAAGTCGCTGACACGCGACGGACTGGACCGCGCCTGGAACGTCGCCCTGTGATCGTTCGACCGTACGGCGTGGTGATCGACGGGGATCTCGAGCTGGGTTTGGAGCTCGAGGTCGAGGAGGGGCGGATCGTCGCGTTGCGCCCCCACACCGGGATTCCCGAACCCTACGTCGTCTCGCCGGCGTTCGTCAACGCCCACTCGCATTTCGAGTACCTCGGGCTGGAGGGCCGGGTGACCGGGGACGACTACTGGTCTTGGATCCGCGAACTCACCCGGATGAAGGCGGATCAGAACCCGGACGACGTGCGGGCGGATGCCCTCCGCGCCGGCGCGCTGAACCGGGCGACGGGCGTGGCCTGGGTGGCCGAGCATTCGGACCGGCCGGGCTCGGGCGAGGCGATGGCCGCGACGGGACTCGACGGGGTGATCTTCCAAGAGGTGATCACGCTTCGGGAGTACGCCGACCCCGGCCAGAAGCTCGAGCAGGTGTTGGAGCGGGCCGCGCGGAATCGCGAAGCGTTCGGGGGGCCCGTCTATGCGAACCCCCACGCGCACCACACCGTGGCGCCGGAGCCGCTGCGCGCCTTGGGCGGGAGTGGCCATCCCTTGAGTATCCACGTGGCCGAAACCGAGCACGAATCGCAGTTCACGCGCTACGGGGAAGGCCCGATCGCGGATTTCTACCGCCTCGCGAACCTGCCGGTCCGGCCGAGTGGGATGAGCGTGGTCGGGACGTTGGCGCTGCTGGGTTGCGTGCGGAAGGGCGTCCAGTTCGTCCACTGCTGCGCGATCGAGGACGGAGATCTGGAGCTGATGGCCGAGGGCGGCGTGACGGTGGCGCACTGTCCCCGGTCGAATCGGCGCCTCGAGTGTCCCGCGGCGCCGGTCCGGGAGATGCTCGACGCGGGCATTCCGGTGGGGTTGGGCTTGGACTCGGCGGCGAGCAGCGGCCCGATCGACATGTTCGCGGAGATGCGCGAGGCGTTGGCGACGTCGCACGCGCGGGGACGTCCGGTGAGCCCGCAGGAGGTTTGGCGCATGGCCACCGAGAGGGGGCGCGAGAGCGTTCCGGTACCGGGCGAGCCGTGGCGCATCGAACCCTGTTCGGCAGTGCCCCTGATCGCGATCCAGGTTCCGGGTGCGTCGAGCGTCGCCGACCTCATCGCCCACGGGGCGCCGGAGCAGGTGGCTTGGCTGTGACCCTCGACGCGCTCTGGGCGATCGTGCGCTCGATTCCAGAGGGGAAGTGCGCCTCGTACGGGGAGGTGGGTGCCGCCCTCTTCGAACCTGCGACGGGATTCCAGGTGGGAAGGTGGATGGCCCGCTGCCCGGACGACGTGCCGTGGTGGCGTGTCGTCTCGAAGCAGGGCCGGTTTCCCATCACCCGCCGACACCCTTCGCTTGGCTTCCAGCAGAGGGAACTGCTCGAACGGGAAGGGGTGACGTTTGCGGGAGACGCCGTCGACATGGCCGCGTCCGGCTGGATCCCCCCGCCGCAACGTTAGCTGGGGGGCTGCACGATGCCGATGGGAGTCCGGCGATTCAGAGACAGTCGCAAACTGCAGTGAAGGGCTCCGGGTGCCACGCCCGCTGGACGGGCGTGCGGGGGCTTTCAGCTACAACCTTGAACTCACGCCCGTCCAGCGGGCGTGGCACCCAGGGTTTTGCGACAGTCCCTTCATCGACGCTTTCGGTGCGTCCGGCCAGGCCGCCGTGCATGCGGGGCGCCAAACGGCCCGGTTCGCCGATGAATCCGCGCACTCCCAGAGCCTCGGCGTTCCAACTTGTGCTTGAACCGGGGGGGGGGCGTCACTCGCGTCAGAACCCTTGGGCGCAACCGTCCTTGCGGGAGTCGCTGGCCGCACAGTAGGCGTCGTCGAGCCGCATGATCGCCTGGGCGCCGCCGAAGAGACCGGGCGGCTGGTGGCGCACGACGCGGTGGCCGCGCGCCTCGAGCTCCCGGGCGGTTGATTCGGGAAATCCGGCTTCAAGCCATAGGTCGGAGCCCGCGACCTGCCACCGCGCCGCATCGGATGCCTCCTGCGGGTCTTGACCCGCCCCAAGGATCCGCTCGACCATCTGCACGTGGCCTTGCGCCTGCATCGGCCCGCCCATCACTCCGAAGGCGAGCAGCGGCTGTCCGTTCCGCGTGGCAAACCCCGGAATGATCGTGTGGAAGGGGCGCTTGGACGGTGCCGGCTCGTTCGGGTGTCCGGGTTCGAGGCGGAATCCACAGGCTCGGTTCTGCATCGCGATCCCCGTCCCCGGGACCACGACTCCCGATCCGAACCCCTGGTAGTTCGATTGGATGAACGAGACCATCATCCCCTCGTCGTCGGCCGCACAGAGAAGGACCGTTCCCGGGTCGGCCGGCAGCGTCGGCCGCGGGTCGGCCGCGTTCGTGGGGTCGATGGAGGCGGCCCAGGCGGCGAGCGCCCTCTCCTCGAGCATCGCGGCGGGGTCGATGCGCATCGATTGGGGATCGGCCAGGTGCTCGGCGATCAGGGCGAGGCCCACCTTGGTGGCTTCGATCTGCAGGTGGACCCAGTCGGCGGAGTCCCGTGCGGCGGCGCCGCCGAGACGATCGAGGATGCCCAGGGCGACCAGGGCGGCGAGACCCTGCCCGTTGGGCGGAATCTCGTGGACCTCGCAGCCACGGTACTCCACGGACAGGGGGGCGACCCACACCGAGCGATGGTTCGCGAGATCCTCGAGGGACCAGGCGGTCCCGTGCGATCGGGCGTCCTCGACGATCCGGTTCGCCATTTCGCCGCGGTAGAAGGCCTCGCCCTCCGTTTCCGCGATGAGCGCCAGGGTTTCCGCGTGGTCGGGCAATCGAACGATCTCCCCTGCTTGGGGAGGGCGCCCCTCGGGCAGGAACGTGTCCCGCCAGGGCCCGAACTCGCCAAACACGGCGGCGGACCGCGCCCAGCCCGCGGCGATGACCGGGGACACGGGAAATCCGTCTTCCGCGTAACGAATCGCCGCGTCGAAGAGTTCGGAGAACGGCATCCGCCCGAACCGTGCCGAGAGGTCGACCCATGTGGCCACCGCGCCCGGAACCGTCACCGAATCCCAACCGCGCGCGGGCATCTCCGTCAGGCCGTCGACGCGCGAGGGGTCCCACTGCGCCGGCAACCGTCCGCTGCCGTTGAGGCCCTGGAGTGTGCCGCCGCTCCAAACCAACGCAAACGCGTCGGAACCGATGCCATTTCCGGTCGGCTCCACGACCGTGAGCGCGATGGCCGTCGCCAACGCGGCATCGACCGCATTTCCGCCGCGTCGCAACGCCTCCACGCCCGCCGCCGCCGCCAGGGGCTGGCTCGTCGCGACGACGTTGCGTGCGTAAAGGGGCATCCGTCGAGCCGGGGCGGTCTCGGGGGCAGGGTGAACCATATCGGAACGCTACCCGCACGGAACGCTCCAAGGGTTGCGATTTAGCACTCTCGGCGGTAAACTGCCAATCGTGAGCGAAGGGCTCGACCGAGGCCCCGCTCAAACGAGTTCACACAAGGAGACAGCGAACACGAGATGAAGCTCAAGCCATTGCACGACCGCATCGTCGTCGAAGCCGCGGCCAAAGAGGAAGTGACGGCCGGCGGCATCATTCTTCCCGACGCCGCCCAGGAGAAGCCGCAGCGCGGCAAGGTGTTGGCGGTGGGTCCCGGCAAGCGTCTGGACAGCGGCCAACTGGCCCCCGTCGACGTGAAAGTCGGCGAGACCGTGTTGTACGGCAAGTACAGCGGCACCGAGGTGACCGTCGGCGGAGAGGAGTACGTGATCCTGCGCGCCGAGGACATCCTCGCCATCGTCGAAGGCGCCAAGAGCAGCAAGGGCGACAAGGTCGCCGTCAGCGCCAAGCGCTAAACCAGGAGTAACCATGCCAGCCAAAGATTTGAAATATTCGGACGAAGCGCGCAAGCTGCTCGAAGCCGGCGTCGACAAGCTCGCGAACGTCGTCAAGGTCACCCTCGGGCCTCGCGGCCGCAACGTGGTGCTCGAGAAGAAGTTCGGGAGCCCCACGGTGATCAACGACGGAGTGACCATCGCCAAGGAGATCGAGGTCGAGAACCGCTTCGAGAACATGGGCGCCCAGCTGATCCGAGAGGTCAGCAGCAAGACCAACGACACCGCCGGCGACGGGACGACCACCGCCACGGTGCTCGCGCAGGCGATCTTCAAAGAGGGGATCCGCAACGTGGCCGCCGGTTCGAACGCGACCCAGATCAAGCAGGGCATCGAGATGGCCGTCGAGGCCGTCGTCGGGGCGCTCGACAAGTCCAGCACGAAGGTCAAGGGCAAGGCCGCGATCCAGCAGGTCGCGACCGTCAGTGCCAATGACGAGGAGATCGGGGCGCTGGTCGCCGAGATCATCGACCTCGTGGGCAAGGACGGCGTCGTGACGGTCGAGGAGTCCAAGGGCACCGAGACCACGCACGAGATCGTCGAGGGTCTCCAGTTCGACAAGGGGTACATGAGCCCCTACTTCGTGACCGACCCCACCCGCATGGAGACGGTGTTCGAGGAGCCGCTGATCCTCTTCTACGAGAAGAAGATCTCGAACGTGCAGGACCTCATCCCGATGCTCGAGAAGGTGCTTCGCCTCGGCCGTCCGTTCGTGATCGTCGCCGAGGATGTGGAGAACGAGTGCCTGGCCACCCTGGTGCTGAACCGCATTCGGGGCAACCTCCCGATCGCCGCGGTGAAGGCCCCCGGCTTCGGAGATCGCCGCAAGGCGATGCTCGAGGACATGGCGATCCTGACCAAGGGCCAGTTCATCAGCGACGAGCTCGGCATCAAGCTGGAGACCGTCACCCCCGAGATGCTCGGCTCGTGCTCGCGCATGGTGATCACCAAAGAGAACACCACGCTCGTGGGCGGCAAGGGCGACAAGAAGGCCATCGCGGGACGCATCTCGCAGATCGAGCGCCAGATCGAGAACACCGACAGCTCCTACGACAAGGAGAAGCTGCAGGAGCGGCGCGCCAAGCTCACCGGCGGCGTGGCCGTGCTGAAGGTCGGCGCCGCGACCGAGACAGCGCTCAAGGAGAAGAAGGCGCGGATCGAGGACGCGTTGGCGGCCACCCGGGCTGCGCTCGAGGAGGGCATCGTCGCCGGAGGCGGCGTGGCGCTCATCCAGGCGGGGAAGGCCCTCGACGGGCTGAAGCTCGAGGGCGATCAGCAGATCGGCGTGCGGATTGTTCGCAAAGCGCTCGAGTCGCCCCTGCGCACGATCGCGGAGAACTGCGGCGTCGAGGGTTCGGTCGTCGTGGACAATGTCCTGAACGGGGCCAAAGGGTTCGGCTTCAACGCCGCGACGCTCAAGTACGAGGATCTGGCGAAGGCCGGCGTCGTCGACCCCACGAAGGTCGTCCGCACCGCGCTCCAGAACGCCGCCTCGATCTCGGGCCTGCTCATGACGACCGAAGCCATGGTCGCCGAGTTGCCGGAGAAGGAAGACGAGGGTCACGGACACGACCACCACCACCACTAAGGTGGACTCGGGGCGCGCCGCCGGCACTCGTCGGCGGCGCGCCCCTTTTGCTTGGGGGACGTTCGCTTGCGGCCCTTCCCGGCGTAGAAGAAGAGTAGGCGGCGCGCACAACGGGCTGGATTGCCTGTTCGATTGGCGCCCAGAACCGGAACCCAGTTGGAGGGACAACGATGAAAGAACCTAATGGAAAGAAACGCGGCGGTGGACTTGGATTCATCGCGGGCCTCGCGACCGGCGTCGCCGCAGTGTTGCTCTACGCCGCGGGCAAGGAACGCAAGCTGGGCGACAAGGTCGCCGACGGCATCGACAGCTTTGAGACCAAGGCGAAGGAAGCCAAGGACAAGGCCGCGCACAAGGCCGCGGAGTTGCGCGACGCGGCCAAAGAGAAGCTCCAGGCAGGCAAAGAGAAGCTCTCCGAGGCCGTGCACAAGGGAACGAACGGATCCGACGCGTAACCAGGATTTGGGGCCGGTCGCGGGCTCGCGCCGCCGGCCCCTCGGAATCGTCTCATCGAGTACGCTTCGAAGAGGTGTGAGATGAACGAGAACGAGAACGCGACGGGGGACCAGGCCCCGAAGGTCGAAGCGGGCCAGGCGAGCCCTCCCGGCACCGCTCCCCGAGATTGGGGAAGAATCGCGATCATCGTGGGCTTTGCCCTGTTGCTGGTCATGCTTCTGTGGCAGACCGTGGCCGTTTCGCGCGTCGAGTCGTCGAAGCAGGAGGCGCTGAAGAAGGCGGAGCAGGCGCGCCTGGTCGCCCTCGACGAGGCCCAGAAGGAATCCGGGTTGAGAGCTGCGCGCGCCTTGGCAGCCGGGCTCCACCAACTGTTTTTGCTGCGGTCCCAGTATCCCGACCTCACGGACCGGACGTTTCAAGCCGTGTGCGGGGAGCTTGCCGAGACCGGCGGCTACGATCTGGTGGTCATCACCGACAGCAATCGCCGGATTCTTGGCTCCAGCGACCTGACCCGCGTCGGGACCACCTACGCGGCTCCCCTCGGATCCCAGGCGGCCGCCGAGAAGGTGGACCAGCAATGGGAAGTACGCGCGCCCGTGCTGAGCGAAGACGCCACGCTCGGCGGGGTGGTGTTGCGGCTCCGCTGAGGCGTCGCGGGGGCCGGACAAGTCCGGCTGGACTCAGGGCGACGAGCGAGCTCGCGCACTCCCATGTAACGAACGGGCTTGCGCACTCCCATGTGTGCCGCGGGGGCCGGACAAGTCCGGCTGGACTCAGGGCGACGAGCGAGCTCGCGCACTCCCATGTAACGAGCGAGCTCGCGCACTCCCATGTAACGAGCGAGCTTGCGCACTCCCATGTTGGTGCGCTCCTTTGTGAACCCCGACAAAGGGGTGGATTCTTGCGTGGGAACCGGTAGACGAGGGTGTACTAGCTGGTAGAAATGCGGTGAAGAATTCCAAAAAAGCCCTCTGATTTCTTGGATTCCCATAGTTTTCCCATTAATATGGATGTCGGGTGGAGGGTTTGAGCCAGGAAGGCAGACGGCTCGCCATCCCAGGGTAGGGCGGGGGCCTTTCCCAAAATTCGGCGGACGACAGGAGCACGGAGCCCACGTCGTCCGCCACTTCACTTGCTGGTGCTCTCTCGTGGTCGAAATCGACGTCATGCCGCCCTCGGACTTCAAGCCGTTGCTCGGAACGGACGAAGCCACTGTGGATGACAAGGGGCGCCTCCTGGTCGGCAAGAAGAAGCGTGAGCGCTTGGGCGACGACTTCGCGATCGCGATCGGGCCCACGGGCTGTCTCTGCGCCTATCCGAGGTGGCACTGGGACCACATGGTCCGCGAGATGTTGCGGCAGGATCCCATGAACCTTGGGCGCGAGCGGTTCACACGCCTCTGGCTCTCCACGGCGGACGACGATCTCAAGTTCGACTCGCAAGGACGGTTCGTGATCCCGGCGGACCTCCGCAAACTCGGGGAGATCAAGGACAAGGTCGTTCTCTTAGGCGCGGGCGACCGGATGGAGATCTGGGCGCTCGCCGAGTACGAGAAGTTCATGCAGAACCAGGACGCTTACATGCGCGAGCGCCGAGAGGCCTTCGAGCGCGCTTACTTCGCGCTGACGGACCGGTTATGAAGAGGGTGCTCGAAGCGAAGACGATTTTGAGGGCCATGCGCATCCAGCGGATGGTGGCGGTGCGGTCGGCGATGGCGAGGACGATGATGCGGCACGAGTCGGTGATGGTCGGCGAGGTGATGGGGGCGTTGAATCTGCGGCCCGGTTCCGTGGCGGTCGACGGCACCCTCGGACTGGGCGGGCACGCCGCGCAGATGCTCAAGGCCGTCGCCCCCGGCGGCGCTGTGATCGGCCTCGATTGGGACGCCTCGATGCTGGCCGAGGCGCGCGCGCGCCTCGGCGAGCCCGCAGGCGTCCGGCTGCATCTCGTGCATGCGAGTTTCGAGCAGATCTCCTCGGTGCTCGGCGAGCTGGGGCTGAAGGCGGACGGCATCCTGTTGGATCTGGGCCTCAACAGCGCCCAGGTGGACGATGCGGCGCGCGGTCTCAGCTTCCATGGCTTGGGGCCGCTCGACATGCGGATGGACGTCACGCGCGGCGAACCTGCCTCCGCGCTTCTCAACCGGGCCGCACCCGGCGAGATCGAGCGCGTGCTGAGCGAATTTGGAGACGAGCGCTGGGCGCGGGCCATCGCAAAGGCCGTCGTGGAACGACGGCGCGGCGCCTCGCTCAAGACGACCCAAGACCTTGTGGATTGCGTGCTCGCCGCCATTCCGCCGCGTGCGCGCGAGAAGCGCATCCACCCGGCCACGCGGACGTTTCAAGCCGTGCGCATCTGGGTGAACGGCGAGCTCGACCTGTTGGAGGGCGCCCTGCGCGGCGCGGCGCGCTCGCTCGCGCCAAACGGGGTGCTCGTCGTGCTCTCGTACCACTCCGGCGAAGACCGGATCGTCAAGCAGACGTTCCGCTCGCTTGCGGCAGACGAGGGGTTCGAAGACCTCTCGCGCAAGCCCCTCGTTCCGACGCCCGAAGAGGTTCGGGCCAACCCTCGCGCGCGCAGCGCCAAGATGCGCGTGCTTCGACAACCGCGGCCTCTCGGGGCCGCCAAGACCCAAGGAAGGGAATCTTAATGAGTGCAGTACCAGCCATTCGCAGTCCGTGGAGGACACGGACCGAGCGTCGACCCGCGCTTCGGGTCGTCTCGGGAACACGGGCGCTTCCGCGCCTGTCCGACGCCGCGATCCTCTTTGTGATCGTGGGAGGGATGGCGTTCTTCTCGAGCAGCCTTCTGGGCCACGTGATGGTCGAGAAGGCGCGCCGCGAGGGCATCTCTGCACGGGCCCGCGCCTTGGACGCGCGCAAGGCGGAAACCCTGTTGCGTTCCCGGATCGACGGTCTAACCTCTCTGGCCGCTGTCGAGGGTTGGGCGCACGCGCACGGATTTGTGGCTCCGGACGGCATCGCCGGCACGTCTGAACCGTGAGGCACCATGGCAGACAAAGGTGGAAGGCGATTTCATTGGGTGAAGCTGTCGATGGGCGGCCTCTTCGTCCTGACCGCGCTGAGCCAAGCGCGGGTCCAGCTTTTTGAGCGCGGCGAGATTCTCGACCGGGCGGCGGCGACCAAGCGGTTCGTCCTCGAGCGGCCGGAACCGGCCAGGCGGGGAGCCCTGCTCACATCGGACGGAAAGCCCCTCGCGGTGGACGACGACCGGTACGAACTCAGCCTCTCCTTCTCAAGCGTGCCGCAGAGCGACGCGTTCTTTGTCGATTTGGCGGCCGCGAGCGGCATCCCCGCAAGCGAGTTCTCCCAAGTGGCCGCATCGGGTTTGAAACGTCGCGCGTGGAAGCAGCGGATGAGCGCGGCCCAGGCGAAAGCCGTGCAGGCCGTGAAGACGCGCTGGCGGGCCGACGGAGTCTCCCTCGATTACACGGGCGAGCGCGCGTACCCCCTTTCCGAAGCCGCTTCAGGCGTTGTGGGCCGGACCCGCGGACGGACAGCCGAAGGCGGGCTCGAGCGCGGCTTCGACGAGGCCCTTCGGGGAACCGACGGGCGGACGATCGGGATGGTCGATCGCACCGGCGCGTTCCTCCCGATGCGCATCGATCCGCGAAGCAAGGCCAAGGAAGACGGGCTGCCGGTGGTGACGACGCTGGACAGCGTGCTTCAACAGGAAGCCGCCGCCTCGATCAAGAGGGCGGTGGAGACCAACCACGCGGACCAAGGTGTGGCCATCGTCTACGACCCCCGGAATGGCGACCTGCTCGCCATGGCGAACTGGCCGACGTTCAACCCCGACGAACCCGAGGGAGCAACCCAGGTTCCGGAAGGGACCGATTACAACCCGAACTACATGGGCCGCCTGGAACCAGGTTCCACCTTCAAGGTGTTGACGCTGGCCAAAGCGCTCGACCTCGGCGTCGTCACTCCCAACAGCGTCATCAACTGCACCGGCGAGAAGGTTGTGTGGGGCAAGATGAGTGTCCACTGCGACATCCACCATGGGTCGCGCGCGCACGGCCCGCTGCGGCCGGTCGACGCGATCGCCAAGAGCTGCAACGTGTGCGCGGCGACTTGGGCCCAGGCGATCGGGCGGGACACGTTCATCGAATTCATGCGCCAGTGCGGGTTGCTCGACAAACCGGGTTTGGGCGTCCCGGGAGAGGTTCCCGGCGACTTCGTGCGCGACGAGTACGCGACCGGCTTGCAGTTGGCCCACTTTGGATTCGGCCAGTCCGTCACTGTGACACCCGTGGCGCTGGCCAGCGCCTTTGGAGCCTTGGCAAACGGGGGCGTTCGGATGAAGCCGCGCCTCGTGAGGAAGATCGGCAAAAACGAGGAGCCGCCGGTGGACGCTGGGCAGCTCTTCAAACCCGCCACCGCCGAGCGGATGCTGGAGTACATGGAGACCGTGATCCAGTCGGATCAGGGAACGGGCAAGGGCCTTCGGATTCCCGGCTATCGGCTCGGCGGGAAAACCGGCACCGCCGAGCGCCAGGGCCAGGGCCGCGGCGGCTACGTGTCCAACTTTGTGGGGTTCGTGCCCGCTCCCGCGCCGCGGGCCGTTATCTTGGTGATGGTGGACCACCCGAAGGGGGGAAGCTACTACGGCGCGACGGTTGCCGGGCCGGTCTTCGACGATTTGGCACGAGCGGTGATCCGCCGATACGCGATCCCGCCGAGCCCGCCCAAGCAAGATCCAACTCTGGAAGGCCCGCCGCTTCGATGATCGCGTTCGCCCAGTTGTTTCGCTGCGCCGGGGTCAAACCGGCGGCGATCTCGGGCGACGCGACGATCGAATCGCTGGTGGCCGATTCGCGGGTTGCAGGTTCAGGCGCATTGTTCGTCTGCATGCCCAGCGCCAACACGGACAGCCACCAGTTCCTGGCCCCGGCGCAGATGAAGGGCGCTGTTGCGGCCTTGGCCCACACCGAGGCGGGCTTTCAAGCCGCTGTCGCGGCCGGTATGGCAGCCGCGTGGGTGCCGGCAGGTTCGTTCCAAGACGCGTTGTGGAGGATCGTGCGCGCGTTCCACGGCTCGCCGACCCGCGGCCTCCGGCTGGTGGGGGTCACCGGCACCAACGGGAAGACGACCACCGCGTGGATCGTCCGAGACGCGCTCAACGCGCTCGGCCGCTCGTGCGCCTATCTGGGCACCTTGGGCTTGACCACGCCGGCGGGGGCCCGAACGCTCGAGAACACGACCCCCTTTTCGGTGGAGTTGAACGACCTGATCCTCGAGGTGGTCCGCGGGGGGGCAGACACCCTCGCCATGGAGGTCAGCAGCCACGCCCTGGAGGAGCGGCGCGCCGACGGTTTGGAGTTCGACGTTGCGACGTTCACGAACCTCACGCAGGACCACCTCGACTACCACGGCTCGATGGAGGCGTACGCGGCGTCCAAGCGCCGGCTCTTCTTCGACCTGCCGACGCAGACGACCAAGCCGTTTCGCGCGGCGATCAACACGGACGATCCGGTGGGAGCGCGGTGGGCTTCGTCCCTCGATTCGTGCGTCTCGTACGGCTTTGCCTCGGGAGATCTCCGAGGCGCGGGGCTCGAAGTCCGGGTCGACGGCCTGTCGCTGGGGCTGGATTACCGGGGCCAGACCGCGATGCTGCAAACGCGGCTCGCCGGCCACTTCAACCTCTCAAACTGCCTGGCCGCCGCCGCGACGCTGGCGGCCCTCGGCTACACCCTGGAGGAGTGCGTCCACGGCCTGGCGCAGGCGACTCCGGTTCCCGGCCGGTTCGAGTCGATTCCGAACGATCGAGGGGTCGGCGTGATCGTGGACTACGCGCACACGCCCGACGCCCTGGAGAAGCTCCTCGACTCCGCTCGCCGGTTGACGGAGGGGCGGCTCATCGCCGTGTTCGGGTGCGGGGGCGATCGCGACCGCAAAAAGCGACCGCTGATGGCGCGCGCGGTGAGCGAACGGGCCGACGTGAGCGTGCTCACGAGCGACAATCCGCGGACCGAGGACCCGCAACAGATCCTCGCCGACGTGCGCGCGGGCCTCGTCCCAGGTGCGGAATCGCTCGAGATCGTGGATCGCCCCGAGGCGATCGCGCGCGCCGTCGGGATGGCCCGTGCCGGCGATGTCGTGGTCATCGCTGGAAAGGGCCACGAGGACTACCAGATCTTGGGTCGGACCAAGCACCCGATGGACGATCGGAAGCTGGCGCGCGAGGCCCTGGGGGTCGGCTCGTGAATCCGATCGGGGCCGAGCGGTTTGCGACGATCGTCCATGGTCGGGCCGTGGGCTTCGAGCGCGGGGTGGCCTTTTACTCGTTCGCGCTGGACAGCCGGGAAGCCCGCCCCGGCTGCTTGTTCATCGCGGTTCGCGGCGAGCGTGTGGACGGACACGACTTCGCCGCCTCCGCTTTCGCGGCCGGAGCCGCGGGCGCGCTCGTGGAGCGGGCGGTGGAGGGCCCCCACATCTTGGTCGACGACGTGGAGGAAGCGCTTGCGGCCCTCGGCGCGCACTTCCGAAGCCAGTTCCACGGGCCGGTGGTGGGCGTGACGGGAAGCGCGGGCAAGACCACGACAAAGGAGTTTCTCGCCGCCGCGCTGGCTCCCCTTGGGCCCGTGCTGCGGACCGAGGGGAACCGGAACACCCAGCTCACGGCGCCGCTCGTGTGGGCCGAGCTGCTTCCAACCCACCGAGCCGCGGTCATCGAGATGGCCATGCGCGGTCCGGGGCAAATTCGCCACCTGTGCGCCTTCAGCCGGCCGACCATCGGTGTGATCACAAACATCGGCACGGCCCACCTGGAGCAGTTGGGATCGCGTGCGGCGATCGCGGACGCCAAAGGAGAGCTGGTGGAGTCCCTTTCCGAGCACGGCACCGCCGTGCTTTGGCACGAGGACGAGTTCCTTGAGGTCCTGCGCGGCAAGGCATCGGGAGACGTGGTCACCTTTGGTACGGGGGAGGGGGCCACGTGCCGGGTCACCGGCTACGAAGCGCTCGGCACCACTCGCTGCGCGATGCACGGCGTGTTGGACGGCACCCCCTTCGCGTGCGAACTTCCCACCGTGGGGCGGCACCAGGCCCTCAACGCCGCCGCCGCGCTTCTGGCTGCGAACGTGGCGGGAGTCAAGGTGTGGGAGGCCGCCGAATCGCTGGCTCAAGCCAAGTTGCCCGGCATGCGAATGGAACCCGTGATGCTGGGCGGCGCCACGTTGATGGTGGACGCGTACAACGCGAATCCCGCAGGGATGCGGGCGGCGATCTCGACCTTGGCCGACTTGCCGTGCGAAGGACGGCGTCTCGCCGTGATCGGGGAGATGAAGGAGTTGGGCGAGGGTTCGGAGGCGGCGCACCGCGAACTGGGTGTCTGGTTGGCCGATGGCGGCGTGGCTTCGGCGGTGTTCGTCGGCGAGGGAGCGCGATGGGCCATGGAGGCGTTCCTCGATGCCGGCGGGTCCGCGGTCTTCGCCGAGTCGCTGGACGACGTGGCCGAGTTCCTGCAGGCGCTGCTTCCCGGCGATCTGGTCTTGGTAAAGGGCAGCCGCGCGCTCGAGTTGGAGAAGGCGGTCGCGGCCGCAGGGGGCCACGCGTGAAGGAGTCGATCGCCACGTTTGGCAATGGGTTCCTTCTGGCCTGCGCCGCGGGAGCGGTGCTGGCGGTGCCGGTGCTCCGCATGCTGACGGCCCTCAAATCGAAGCAGACGGTGAGCGAGTTCGCGCCGGAGACGCACCAGGTCAAGCAGGGAACGCCGACGATGGGCGGCATCCTCTGCGTGTTGGCGCTCGTGTTGTCGTTGCTGGTCGTGGGAGAGGGACCCACTCCCTCTTGGGTCGGATTGTGGGTGCTCGGCTTCGCGCTCGTCGGTTTTGCCGACGATTTTGTCGTCCCGCGCCTCATGCCGGGCAAGCGGGGCCTTGGTTGGAAGCAGAAGTTTGGCGCCCAGGCCCTGCTGGCCCTGCTGGCGCTGCCGGTCTTGGGATGGGAGTGGAGCGCGGCCAACGCGGCGCTCGCGGTGCTGGTCGTCCTCTTCTTCTGCAACGCGTACAACTTCTCGGACGGCCTCGATGGACTATCCGGCTCGCTCGGGGTCGTCTTGGCGCTCGGGCTTGGTGCGATCGCGGCCTTGGCGGGCGCATCGGGATGGGTTGCGTTGTGCGGGGCTCTAGCCGGTTGTCTCGTGCCGTTCTTGTTCCTCAACGCACCCCCTGCGAAGGTGTTCATGGGCGATGTCGGCTCGCTGCCGATCGGGGCCGCCTTCGGGATCGCGGTCTGCGGCCTCTTGCTTCCCCACGGCGCCTTCGAATGGGAGGGGTGGGCCGTTCCCGGCGTGGCGCTCCTCTCGTTCGTGATGATCGCGGAGTTGGTGCCGGTTCCGTTACAGGTCCTTTCGGTCAAGCTCACAGGCCGACGCCTGTTCCTCATGACGCCGATCCACCACGCGTTCGAAAAGCGCGGGTGGCCCGAAACGCGCGTGGTGTTCGCGTTTGTTCTGGTGCAGCTCGTCGTGGCGGTGGCGGGAGTGGCGATTTCGGCGAGGTTGTGTCCATGAGCCGGGCTCTCGTGCTGGGATTGGGGCGCTCCGGGGTCGCATCGGCGCGCGCGCTCCTCGCGTTGGGTTTGGAACCGTTGGTCGTGGACCACGCGCCTGCGCTGACGGCGGCGAACCGAACGGCGGCGGACGCCCTCGATGCGCTGGGCGTCGAGTGGCGAATCGATTGGAAGGGCACGGCACCGGATCTCGGGGCGACGGTGTTGGTCACGTCGCCCGGTGTCGATCGCCGGAGTCCGACTCTCTTGGGGGCCGTCGCGGCGGGGATCGAGGTGATCGGCGAGATCGAGTTGGCCTTTCGCGTCGCCAAGGCGCCGATCGTGGCGATCACGGGCACGAACGGCAAGAGCACGACCACCGTCATGACGTGGCTCGGGCTGAAGGGCGCGGGATTCGACGCCGTGCTCTGTGGGAACATCTACGGGTCCGGGTATCCCGAGGTGCCGCTTGCGGAAGCGGCGCTCGACGCTTCCCCGGACGCGGTTTTGGTGGCCGAAGTCAGCAGTTTCCAGCTCGAGTGGGTGCGCGGTTTCCGGCCGCGTGCGGCGGCGATCACCAACATCACGCCCGACCACCTCAATCGTTACAACGGATTCGAGGAGTACGCCCAGACCAAGCTGCGCATCTTCGAGGCACAGGGCCCGGAGGATCACGCGGTCGTCCCGTACGGAGACCCGTTGGTTCCCCCGCCCAGCGGGCCGCCCGTGCACACGTTCGGCAATCCTGCAGCCGACGCGAAGGTCGAGGACGGCTGGCTGGTCGCGGAGTCGTGGCACGTGCCCCTGGAGTCACTGCCGTTCCGCGAACCGCACAACCTGGCCAACGCCCAGGTCGCCCTTCTATTGGGCCGGTCGATCGCCGGCGAGGGGGCGTGCGCGGGTTTTGCGAAGGGACTCAGCGCCTTTCAGGGCCTGGGGCATCGGCTTCAAGCGGTGGGCGAGCGCGAGGGCGTCCAGTTCGTCAACAACTCGATGTGCACCAATCCGGCGGCTGTGGTCGCGTCGAGCCGCGCCTTGGGAGACGTTCGGCAGCATCTCCTGGTCGGCGGAGAGACGAAGGGATTGGACTTCCGCCCGCTTGCCGCGCTCCTTGCGGGGGGCCGTGTTCGTCTCTATCTCTTTGGAAAGGGCGCGCCGGCCATCCGCGAGACGATCGGGGACGACGCGTTGGAGTTCCGGACGATGGCCGAGGCGTTTGGCGCGGCGGCCGGCGCGGCTCGGAGCGGAGAGGTGGTGATGTTGGCGCCCGGGTGCGCCAGTACGGACCAGTTCGCGGACTTCCGCGAGCGAGGCGAAGTGTTTGTTCGGTTGGCCAAGGAGTGGCTGGAGCGATGATCGGGAAAGTTCGAATCTACGACGGACCGTTGTTCGTGTTGGCGGCGATCGCCACGGGCGTCGGGCTCGTCTTCATCTTCGACGCGGGGTACGCGCGGTCGCTTCTGCTTGGAAACGGAGCGATCCCGCGCGAGTTCCGCACCCAGCTCATGTTCGTCCCCGTCGCCCTTCTTGCCGGAGCTTTGGCATCGCGCATCGGGTCGGACACGTGGCGCACGTTCTCGAAGCTGCTGTGGGTCGCGACGCTCGTCGCCCTGGTCGCGCCGATGATGCCGGGGATCGGGATCGAGCGCAATGGGGCCCACCGCTGGATCGGGATCGGGCCCTTCGAGGTGCAGCCGGCCGAGTTTGCGAAGCTCGCCGCCATCGTCTACCTGGCGGGCGTGTTCGCCGGACGGCCCCGATGGCCGGCCAAAACCCCGCGTTTCAAGACGCGCGCCCAGTACTTCGACAGCGTGGTGGTCCCCAAGACGATGCGCATGCTTCCTGCGATCTGGGTCCTCCTGGCCGTGGTGCTCATAGAAACCGAACCGGATCTCGGCACCGCAGCGGTCGTGGCGGCGACGGCTTTTGCGATGTTCGTCGCGGGAGGGGCGAGCCGAAAGACGCTGCTGGTCGGGGGCCTGCTCGCGGTGGTGGGTGTGGGTGTGCTGGTCGCGCAGCAGCCGTATCGGATCGACCGCATCCTGGTGCACCGGGACCGTTGGTCCGCCAAGAATCTCGACGACACGGCGTACCAGACCGTGCAGTCGGAGATGGCGATGGCGACCGGTGGGCTGGTGGGGGTCGGAATCGGGGCCGGGCGGGCGAAGCACGTGCTGCCAGCGGCGACGACCGACTTTGTGACCGCGACGGTCTTCGAGGAGTTTGGGTTGGCGGGGGCGCTGGCGGTGATCGCGCTGATCGGGGCGTTCGTGATGCGCCTCCTTGTGCTCGCGCCGCGAGCCGCCACTCCCTTTGGATCCCTGGTTTTGGTGGGTGTCGCCTCGTGGATCGGTATCCAGTCGTGCGTGAACATCATGATGGCGAACGGGATGTTGCCGGCCATCGGGATTCCGCTGCCCTTCGTGAGTTCGGGTGGATCGAGTCTCGTCGCCCTCTGGCTTGCCGTAGGAATCTGCCAATCGATGCTCGCGCCCCAGGTCGCGAAGGAGGGGAAGGTTGCGGCTGGTCGTCACCGGTGGCGGAACAGGCGGACACGTCTATCCCGCGCTTGAGGTCGCCCGCTCCGCGCGCGCCGAGGGTTGGGACGTCCGCTACTTCGGCTCTCTTCGCGGCCAGGAGGGTGCTGCCTGTTTGCGCGAGGACGTGCCCTTTCTCGGGTTCCCGGCCGAGCCGCTGGTGAGCCTGCGCACGTTCCGCGGCTGGCGCGCGTCCGCCCGGCTGCTGCGCGCGGTGGGCAAGGCGAAGGCCGCTTTGCGCGCGGGGGCGCCCGACGTCGTCTTCTCGACGGGCGGTTACTCGGCGGCGCCGATCGTGGCTGCGGCGCGCGCGCTGGGGCTGCCCCATGTCATCCACGAGCAGAACAGCGTTCCGGGGCGCACGAACCGACTGGCCGCGAAGCGCGCGTACGCTGTCGCCACGACGTTTCACGCCGCCGAGAGGGAGTTCCCGGGGTCCCGCGTCGTGAGGACCGGGCTGCCCGTTCGCGAGACGATCCGCCGGGCGGCGCTGCCAGCGAACGGCCGCGAAGAGGGGCCGATGCGCGTACTGGCCGTGGGCGGTTCGCAAGGGGCGGGCGCGATCAACGCCGCGGTGGCGGATTGCGCCCGGGGATGGATCGGCCCCGAGGTCGAGTGGACGCACGTCGCCGGCCGCACGATGATCGACGAGGTCGCCGAACGGACCCGGGACTTGGGCGAGGGGTATCGCGCCGTCGCATTTCTGGAGGCTGAGGAGATGGCGCTGGCCTACCGGCGCGCGGACGTCGTCCTGGCGCGGGCGGGGGCGGGCACGCTTGCGGAGTTGGCGGCGTTCGGCTTGCCCTCGGTGTTGATCCCCTTTCCGCTCGCTTTCGCGAACCACCAGCTTCATAATGCCAATGAGTTCGCAGGGATGGGTGCGGCGACCGTCGTGCCCCAAACGGAGGCGTCGGCCGTTCGATTGGGGCAGGCGATTGCGGCGTGGATCGAAGATCGGGCCTTGCGAGGCGTCGCTAAGACCGCCTTGCGCGAGTGGGACGTGCCGGAAGCGGCCGACCGCGTTCTGGAGTTGTTAAGAGAAGCGGTGCAAAGTCGATGAGGAAGCAGGCGGAGATCCGGGAAGCGTTCGCGGACAGAGAGGCGCTGGACCACGCTCGCTCCTTCTACCTGGTGGGGATTGGAGGGGCAGGCATGTCGGGCCTTGCGCGGCTGCTGCTCGAGCGCGGTTTTCCAGTCGCGGGCTCGGATTCGACGGCCTCGCCGGTCACCGCCGAACTGGAGGCGCGGGGGGTGCGCGTGCGCATCGGCCACGCGCGCGAGGGCGTGGAGCCTGGCATGGTCGTCGTTCTTTCGGATGCCATCGCGCTCGAGGACAGCCCGGAAGTGGCCGCGGCGCGTGCCGCAGGGTGTCCGCTCTTTCGCCGTTCGCAGTTGCTGGGCTGGCTGCTCCGGGGTCGGAAGGTGCTGGCCGTGACCGGCACCCATGGCAAGACCACGACGACGGGGCTCTTGGGAGCTGCGCTCAAGGCTGCGGATCTGGACCCCCTCGTCGTTGTCGGAGCTTCGGTGCCCGAGTTCGGAGGAGCGGTGGTTGCCGGGGCCGGCGAGTTTGCGGCCGTCGAGGCGTGCGAGGCGTACGACAGCCTGCACGATCTCGACCCGTTTGCCGTGATCCTCACCAACCTCGAGTTGGATCACGTGGATTTCCACGAAACGTACGAGCGCCTGCGCGAGAGCATCCTGCGGTTCTGCCGCCGCGTTCCGAAGGAGGGCGTGGTCGTCGTGTGCGAGGAGGACCCCGGAGCGGCGGAGGTCGGTCGCTTGCTGGAAGCCGAGGGCGTACCCGTCGTTCGGTACCGCGGGGAGGCATCGGAGCTGTCGCTGCCCGGCAGGCACAACGCGCTGAACGCCAGCGGCGTTCGCGCGTTGCTGGGCGCGCTTGGCCTGAAGGGCGAAGAGGCTGAGAAGGGGCTGAGGGCGTTTCGAGGCGCCGAGCGGCGGCTGCAGGTCGTACGCGAAGGTCCGATCGTCGTGGTGGACGACTACGCGCACCATCCGGCGGAGATCCAAGCCAGCCTTGCCGCCTTGCGGGACCGCTATCCGGGACGTCGACTCGTGGTCGTTTACCAACCCCACCTTTACAGCCGTACCGCGGAGCTGATTCCCGAGTTTGCCGCCGCGCTCTCGGCCGCCGACCACGTGGTGTTGACGGACATCTACCCGGCCCGCGAGCCGCCGATGGCCGGGGTGAGTTCCGCGCGGATCGCCGAACTCGTCGAGGCGCCCGTGGATTACGTTCCGGTGCGCCAACTGCTGCCGCGCCACGTCGCGCGCCTGGCGACGCCGGGCGACGTGATCGTCGGCATGGGTGCGGGGAACATCGCCGAGTTTCCGCCGACGCTGCTCGCCGAGCTCGACCGCAAGGCTCCCCTTCGGGTGGCCGTGGTGAGCGGCGGTGACAGTTGCGAGCGGGAAGTGTCGCTCCATTCGGGTCGAGCCGTCGTCGAAGCGCTCCGGGCCAAGGGGTACGCGACCACCGCGTGGGACGTGACGGAGCTCCTGCTCGGCAAGGGAACGGTGGCTCCGTTCATCGGACCGGACCGCCCGGACGTGGTCTTCCTCGCGGTGCACGGCACGCACGCCGAGGACGGCGCCATCCAGGGCTTCTTCGAACTGCTCCACCTTCCGTACACGGGCTCGGGCATCCAGGCGAGCGCGCTGGCGATGGACAAGCAGCGAACCAAGGAGATCTTGAGCGCGGCGGGGATTCGCGTTCCCAAGGGGGTGCTGCTGCGGGCGCCCGGGGAACCCTGTCCGATCGGGACGCCGGCGATCGTGAAGCCCAACGCCCAAGGGTCGACGGTCGGGCTGAGCTTCGTGGACGAACCCGAGGGACTTCCCCCAGCCATCGCCCGCGCCTTCCGGTACGACGAGGCGGTGATCGTGGAGGAGTGGGTTCGCGGCATGGAGATTTCGGTGCCGGTCCTGGGCGATCGGGCGCTCCCACCCGTGGAGATCGCCCCGGTCGGCGGCCGGTACGACTTCGCCGCCAAGTACGTTCCGGGGCAAACCGAGGAGATCGTGCCGGCGCGCTTGCCCGAGGATGTTCTGCGGGAAGCCGAGGCGCTGGCTCTCCAGGCTCACCGCGTGATGGGGTGCGAGGGGGCGACGCGGACGGACATGATGGTCGGGAAGGATGGGTTGGTCGTCCTCGAGGTGAACACGCTGCCGGGCTTGACGGGAACGTCTCTGTTGCCCAACAGCGCGCGGGCCGTGGGCATGTCCTTCGAAGAGCTGGTCGAGTGGATCGTTGAGGACGCGGTGGCGAGACATGGCGCGAAGACGTAGGCGGAGGTCGCGATTCCGTCTGGTCCCCGTGCTGTGGCTACTCCTGCTCGTCAACACGGGTTTCGGGGTGGTGTTCAGCTCGGTGACCGCGGTGCGCAAGGTGCGGGTCGTGGGAGCGCGGGAGTACGACCGCCAGCGGCTCGAGACGATCCTGGACGCCCTTCGCGAGGTGCCCTGCGCGCGCGTCGACCGGCCCGCAATCGAGACGGCCGTGCTCGCCGAAGGGGACGTGGCCAAGGCGTCTCTCGAGCGCAATCCCTTTGGCCGGGCGACGCTTCGCGTGACGTACCGGCGCGCGGTGGCCGAACTGGAGGGGCATCCCGGCATGTTGCTGTCGACCGATGGTGTGCTGTTCGCCGGACGCTACGTTTCGGCCGGGTTGCCCAAGGTTCGCCTGCCGGAGGTCGCCCTGGAGCCCAACGCCGCGCTGGCCGGGCTGTGGGAGCCGCGCAGGGTCGCGGAACTCTGTCGGCGGGCCGCAGAGTTCGGACCTGTACAAAAGGCGGTTTTGGACGTTGATTCCACAGGGCGCCTGTGCTTAAATATGGGTTCGGGAGCGCAGATCGTTTTTGGCTCGTCGGAACAGTTGGACGAGAAGTTCGACGAGGTGCACCGCATTCTTCAAACGCACCCCAACCTGCTTGAGGATGGGTTTGGAGTGAACGTAACCGCGCCCGGAAAATCTGTGCTCACGCCGCCTTCAAACCAGAAAAAACCATGAACCCCTTCGCCACGAGAATGACCGGTAACGCCTGGATGCTCCCCGTGGGTTTGTTCTCGCTGATCCTCCTGCTGATGATCAAGATGGCGTGGCTCACGCCGGGCAATCTGGGCACCCGGATCGGCCTGCTGCCATCGGACCAGCAGAGCCGGGTTCGCGCGACGTACGCGGATGCCGAAGAAGAGGGCAAGAAGCTGGAGGAGGAGATCGCCAAGCTTCGGGACGAGAAGACCAAGCTCGAGAACGCGATCGGGAGCCAGACCAAGCAGGCGGAAGTGCTCAACGAGAGTTTGCAGGAAGCCAAGATCTTTGCGGGTCTCACGGAGGTCGAGGGACCTGGAATCGTGGTGACGCTGAAGGATAGCGAGAAGGCCGTTCAGCAGGGGCTCGGGGGCGGGGACCAGATCATCCACGATGTCGACGTGCTTCGCGTCGTGAACGAGCTCTGGGCTTCGGGAGCCGAGGCGATCAGCGTCAACAACCGGCGTGTCGCGTACTCTTCGAGCTTCCGTTGCGTCGGTCCGGTGATCCACGTGGACGGCGTTCCGATCTCCTCGCCGGTCACGATTCGGGCCATCGGGGATGGTCCGACCCTCATGGGCGGGCTGAACCTTCCGCTCGGCGTTTTGGCAGAAATCCGATCTGCCGACCCGGCGATGGTGCAGCTCGAGGCCATCAAGAACATGCGCCTGCCGGCGTACCAGGGCGCGACGACCCGCAAGTACTCGACCGTTCCGAAGGACACGCAGTGACGCTCATTCTCATTGTGGTGTTGCTGGTCGCGGCCGCCGTGGCGTCGCAGTTCGTCCAACCGATCGGCGGTGTGGGCGCCCAGTACATCGCTGTCGCGTGCCTGGCCGGTTTGGACACGGTGTGCGGCGGGATCCGCAGCGGGTTGGAGGGCAAGTTCCACAACGACGTGTTCATCACGGGATTCATCTCGAATGTGCTGATCGCGTTCTTTATCTCTTGGCTTGGCGACCAGATTGGAATAAACTTGTTCCTCGCCGCGGCGCTCGTCTTGGGGAGTCGCATCTACACCAACCTCAGCCTGATTCGCCGATACGCGCTGACGAAGTGGCAGGATTCCCGAGAAAGGGCCCGAATCCAGAAACAGAGTCAGAGCCAAGGGTAGGGCTTGAACCATCCATGAATAGCACGCGCGTGACCGTCGTCGATTTGGGATCTGCCAAGACCGTTTGTCTTGTCGCCGAGATGTCCGAGCGTGGCAAGGTGCGCGTCGTCGGGTCGGGCGTCGAGCCTTCGAAGGGGCTCCGCCGCGGAGCGGTGGTGGATCTCGACGAGGCGACGCGAAGTGTCCGCGAAGCCCTCAAACAGGCGCACGACGGCGGGTCTGGCGAAGGCGAGCACGCGTTCGTGGGCGTCGGGAGTCCGCTTGTCCATGGGGCGACGGCCAGGGGTTACGTGCCGCTCTACCCCAAGTCCCGTCAGATCACGCGAGAAGACGTGCTGCAGGTGATCAAGCACAGCCGCCAAGTCTCGCTTCCGCCGGACGAGGAGCAGATCCAGGCGATGCCCCAGACGTTTTCCGTGGATGGCCAGAACGGGATCCAGAAGCCGATCGGGATGAGCGGCGGCCGCCTCGAGGTCACCACGTTCTTGGTGACGGGCCAGACCAGCCACATCCAGAACATCGAGCGCGCCGTGACGCAGTGCGGGCTGAAGGTTGAACAGATGGTCCTCCAGTCGCTGGCCTCGGGGCTGGGGGTGCTCAGTCCGGAGGCGCTCGACCATGGGTGCGCCGTGATCGACCTGGGAGCGGGAACCACCGACATCGCCGTGTTCGACAAGGGTGCCCTCACGGCCAGCGTCTCGTTGCCCGTCGGCTCCCAACTGGTGACCTCCGACCTCAGCAAGCTGCTCAAGACCTCGCCGGACGAGGCGGAGCGCCTCAAGACGGAGTTCGGCAGCGTGCAGCTCGAAGGGATTCCGGAAACGGAAACCGTGCCGGTTCTGCAGCTTGGCCAAGCGCACACTCGCCCGCTCGCCCGGAGGGTACTCTGCGAGATCATTCAAAGTCGGGTTCGGGAGATCGCCACGATGGTGCGCCAGCAGATCGAGAAGAGCGGAACGCTGGGTGTCCTGCCGGGCGGCGTGGTCCTGACCGGTGGCGGAAGTCTCCTTCCTGGAATCGATCGCCTCTTCGAGGAGACGCTGAACCAGGGACCCGTGCGGATCGGCCGGCCGAAAGACGCGGGATTTGATTTTGCGGGGAGCGACGAGCCTGGAATGGCCTCTGCGGCCGGACTGGTCCGTTTCGCTCTCCAGAACTTCGACGACGAGTTTTCTCCCGTCGGGGGGACGGACGATTGGAAAGATCGTATTCGGACGTTTTGGTCGCTGCTAAGCGGCCGCGCATAAACCATAACAAGGACTAGTGAACAGATCGTGAGCCAACAAAACGCAGTTATCAAAGTGATCGGAGTCGGCGGTGGCGGCTCGAACGCCGTCAACCGGATGATCGAGAGCGGGATCCAGGGAATCGAGTTCGTGGCGATGAACACGGACGTGCAGGTTCTCGATCGGTCGGGCGCCGACAAGAAGGTGCAGATCGGGCAGAACCTGACCCGCGGGCTGGGTGCCGGAGGCAACCCGGAGATCGGGAAGAGCGCCGCCGAAGAGAGCAAGAACGAGATCCGCAAGGTGGTCGAGGGCGCCGACATGGTCTTCATCACCGCCGGCATGGGTGGCGGCACCGGCACGGGCGCCGCTCCGGTGATCGCCGATATGGCTCGCGAAATCGGCGCACTGGCCGTCGCGGTCGTCACGCGTCCGTTCTCGTTCGAGGGACCCCGACGCGCCCGCCTTGCAGAGCAGGGCGTGACGTCCTTGATGGGCCGCGTCGACACGATCATCACGATTCCCAACGACAAGCTCCTTTCGGTGGTCGAGCGCAAGACCACGCTGATGGAGGCGTTCCGAGTCGCCGACGACATCCTGCGCCAGGGCGTGCAGGGCATCAGCGACATCATCACGATCCCCGGCCAGATCAACGTGGACTTCGCGGACGTGCGCGCCGTGATGTCGAACGCGGGTCCCGCGCTGATGGGAATCGGCTACGGCGTGGGCGACCAGCGCGCGCTGCAGGCCGCGCAATCGGCCACGAGCAGCCCGCTCCTCGAGCAGACGATCCACGGGGCCAAGGGCTTGCTGGTCAACATCACCAGCGGCGACGACCTGACGCTCGCGGAAGCGACCGAGGCGATGAGCTACATCCACGACCTGTGCGACGACGAGGAGGCGAACATCTTCTTCGGCACCGTCATCGACAAGGAGATGGAAGGGGCGGTCCGCATCAGCGTGCTCGCCACGGGATTCAACCCCTACACCCCCGAGGGCCGCAAGGTCGCCGAGGCCACGTTCAGCGCGCCCGACGCCGAACCCGCGGCGCCGAAACCGGTCGTCGCCGCCGCCGACACGCGCGCGCCGTGGCAGCGCATCACCAGCCGCGGCGTGGAAGCGCCCGGGACGGAGAAGCCTGCCGAGTCAGACGCGCCGAAGGCCGACGCCGAGCGGGTCGTCGTGGACCGTGCCGCCGTCCGATCTCGCGAAGGCTCCGGCGATGTGTCGGATCTCTACGACGAGAGCGAGATCGACATTCCCACCTTCATTCGCGAGCACCGGGCTCGGCAGTAGTTGATCGCCGGTCTCGTCGTCGAGTAGGGTGCCGGGGATCGTTCCTCGGCACCCATTCTGATTTTTGCGGTTCCGAGTCATGACGCTGTGGCAACTGGATCAGTCCTGGTTTCGCGCGATCCACGAAGGGTGGCGCCAGGACTGGTTGGACCCGGTGATGCGCCTGGTGACCGACTCGGGCCTTGGATCGGTGCAGATCCCAGTGTTGCTCGCGCTCCTGTTTTGGCGCCGCGCCCGGCCGTATGCGGGGGCTTGCTTGGGCGCGTTCCTGCTGTCCGGTGCCGTGCGCCTGGCCATCATGCGCTGGGCCGACCGCATGCGCCCGAGCAACTTCGACTTCGCGCACCCGCTCGAGTCGGTGTTCGGCAACACCAGTTTCCCAAGCGGGCACACGACCACCTCGTTCGCGATCGCGTTTACGCTCCTATTCATGACCCGAGGCTCCCGGCCCTGGGTCGGGTGGGTGGCGCTGGGATGGGCGTGTCTGGTGGGATTGAGCCGCATCTACGTGGGAGTCCACTATCCCACGGATGTGTTGGGAGGCGCCGGCCTGGGATTGGCTTCGGCCGCCGCGCTCCACCTCTGGCGCAACCGCTGACCGTGGGCGTGCGTCCGATCCCCAGGGTGCCAAGCCCACTCTGAGTGCCACGCCCGCTGGACGGGCGTGCTGAGCCGTTCGGCCTGGAGATTGAACTCACGCCCGTCGGGCGGGCGTGGCACCCGCTTTGTTCGCGTCAAGGCCTTCACACCCGTTTTGGGAATCCGCGACCCCCGAACAACTACCGGAAGAGGGTGGGGGTGACCCCGTCCTCGGCGCGGTAGATGCCCATCGCGCGGAACTTGTCGTAGCGGTGGTTGCGAAGGGCGTCGGCGTCCAGGGTCTCCAGTTCCGCGAGGTGCCGCACGATGCCCTCCTTGACGATCGTCGAGGACTCGGGCAGGTCACGATGCGCCCCGCCGCGCGGTTCGGGGAGGATCTCGTCGATCAGACCCATCTCCAGGGCAGACTGGGCGGTGAGCTTGAGCGCGGCCGCGGCTTGCGGACCCTTCTCCGGTAGCCGCCAGAGGATGGCGGCGCACCCCTCGGGCGGGATGACGCTGTAGATCGCGTGCTCCTGCATCAGGACCCTGTTGGAGGTAGCGATGCCGATCGCTCCGCCGCTGCCCCCTTCGCCGATGACCACCGAAACCGTGGGAACCCCCACCTGGAACATGGCGACCATCGAGGCGGCGATCGCCTCGGAGATGCCGCGGGACTCGCTCTCCACGCCGGGGTCCGCCGCGGGCGTGTCCACAAACGTGACGATGGGAAGGCGGAACCGATCCGCCATCTGGAAGAGCCGGATCGCCTTGCGGTACCCCTCGGGCTTGGCCATGCCGAAGTTCCGGAACTGCCGCTCCTGGATGTTGCGCCCCTTCTGGTGTCCAACGACCATACAGGGACGCCCGTCCAGCATCGCTGGACCGCCCACGATCGCGTGGTCGGCGCCGAAGCACCGGTCGCCGTCCAGTTCGATGAAGTTCGTGAAGATCGTGTGGATGTAGTCGAGGGTGTACGGGCGCTTCTCGGCCCGGGCGACCAGCACCTTTTCCCAAGGGCCGAGGCGGCTGTACATCACCGCGATGTAGTTGTCGCGGCGCGCTTCGAATTCCTTGATGCGGTCGGCGAGGTCTTTGCGCTTGGACTCTTCGCGCTCCGTGCCCGCCAGCTCTTTGAGCTTGGCGATGCCCTCCTCAAGGTCGATCAGAGGCTTCTCCCACTCCTTCCAGCTCTTAGCGGCCACGGACACCTCCCAACATCTGGACCAGCGAGGCGAGGGTGCCCCGCATCTCCTTGCGCGGCACAATCCGGTCGATCATTCCGTGGGCGAGCAGATACTCGGCCGTCTGGAAATCGTCGGGAACCTTGGAGACCTGGGCCTGTTTGCTCACCCGGGCTCCGGCAAAACCGATCAGGGCCTTGGGTTCGGCGAGGATCACGTCGGCCACGCTCGCGTAGCTGGCGAGCACGCCCGCCATGGTCGGGTCGGTGAAGACGGCGATGTACGGGGCCCCGCTCGAGGAGCACCGCTGAGCGGCGGCGGTGGTTTTGGCCATCTGCATCAGCGAGAGAAGCCCCTCCTGCATGCGGGCGCCGCCCGAGGCGCAGAAGATGATGGCGGGCATGGATCCCTCGGTGGCGCGCTCCAGCGTCCGCGTGATCTTCTCGCCGGCCACCGATCCCATCGAGCCGCCCATGAACGCGAAATCCGCCACGGCCGTGCTCACGCGGACGCCCTCGAGAAGGGCCGTGCCGCTCACGACGCTGTCGAACGCCCCGGTCTTGGACTCGGTGGCATCCAGCTTGTCCTGGTACTCCGGGAACTGCAGGGTGTTGATCGACCGCAGATCCCGATCCGCCTCTTCGAACGACCCCTCGTCGAAGGTGCACGCGATGCGTTGGGCGGCGCTGAGCCGGTGGTGGTGCGAGCAGTGGGGGCAGACGCGGAGGTTCTGATCGAACTCCGCCGAAAAGAGCACCTTCTTGCACCGGGCACACTGGAGAAAGGCATCCATAGTTGACCGTGCCCTTGGGAGTCGGGCTCGGACGCTCAGGATACCCGTCCCTTGGGCCCGGGCCGACACGGCCAAATGGTGGAAAATGGTGCGGATGGCACAACCCTTGCAGTCCCACACTTCGAGGCGGCAGGCAGTTCCAATGGCCGAAGAGAGCACCGAAAAGAGACCGACCGGGAAGATGTTTTCAACCTCGTTCCGCGGCTACGACCGCGACGAGGTCGAGACGCATTTCGCGCAGGTGAAGACCGAGACCCAGCACCTTCTGGGCCAACTCGCGGCGCTGCGTCAATCTTTGGAAGAAGCGAAGCTGGAAGCCCAAACGGCGACCGCGCGCCGAGGAGGCCGAATCCAAACGATCCGCCGCCGAAACGGCTCTCGGGCAGATGGTCGCCGAGGTGGAGCGCTTGCGCATGGAGCTCGACGGCTCGGTCAAGGAGCGCGACGAGCTGAAGGAGCGCGTCGAAGGGCTTCAACAGGAGGAGTCCGCCTCCCGCGAGATCCTCAGGGCGGCCCAGAAGACGGCCGAAGAGATGCGCGCCAACGCGAGGCAAGAAGCCGAATCGATGGTCCGGACCGCCGAAGAGCGGGTCAGCAAGATCGAAGCGGACGGTCGAGAGCGCCAGAAGGAGCTCGACGAGCAGTTCGAGCGGATGCGCGCCGAATTCGACAAGTTCCTTTCCAAGGCCCGATCGTTGGCCAGCGGCTTCGTGCGCGAGATCGACGAAGTCCGCGAATGACCATGCGAGGTGCATGGAGTGCATGGGAGGTGCCACGCCCGCTGGACGGGCGTGACCCCCACGTCCGAACCCGCGATGGATTTCAAGGTGTCCATCCGTAGGCTTCTTGCCAAGACAAGAGGCCGAGCGGTGGGTCCCGTACACCGGTTTCCCCCTGATGGGCAATGCCGCGCGCTGCTACCGGAGCGCCGGTTTGGAGGCCGACGCCCGGCGTGCGGAGAAGGAAGCCGCGCGGCTGAAAGCGCTTCGCTAGCGGCCGGAAGCCCCTCACCCCCTGCCCCCTCTCCCCCAGAGGGGCGAGGGGGTCCAGACTCCCCACCCAAAGCCCAAGGCCCAAAGCCCAAAGCCCAAGGCCCAAGGCCCAAGGACGAAGGACGAAGGACGAAGGACCAACTACGCCGGACGCTTGACGCCGATCGAGAACACCTGGCGGAGCCGGTCCACGAGCGACTCGGTGGCGGGAGTGTGCTGCTGTCCCAAGAGGCTCGCGGCGAGCCGGGCCACATCTTGCGATGCGGGCAGGTTCGGCTGCGCGAGCAGGAAGGGCTGGCGCTTGCGGATGCACGCGACGGCGTGCGGATCGTGGCGCACCATGCCCGCGTAGATCAGCGACTTCTCAAGAAACTGCTGGGTGATCGAGAACAGCTTCGCGTACACCGCGCGCGCCTGTGGTTCGCCGGAGACCATGTTCATCACGACGTGGACCTTGGCGTTGGGCTTGCGCGCGTACAGCGTCTTGGCCGTGGCGTACGCGTCGGTGATGCTGGCCGGATCGGGCGTGCTGATGAGGAGCACGTCGTCCGCGGCTTGCAGGAACGTCATCGTGTTGTTGTCGATGCCGGCGCCCGTGTCGAAGATCAGGACGTCCATGCACTCTTCCAACTCGCTGAGCTGTCCGAGGAACGCATCGAGCCGACCGGCCTCGAGGTTGACCAGCGCCTGCACGCCGGAGCCTCCAGCGACGAACTGGATGCCTCCGGGGCCAGGCGTCGCGATCTCGAGGAGACGCTTCTCCCCGGCGATCACGTGCTGAAGCGTGTGGGGTGCCTTCGTCCCGAGCACCACGTCGAGGTTCGCCAGACCCAGGTCCGCGTCGAAGACCAGCGTGCGAAGCCCACGCTGAGCCAAGGCGATGGCGAGGTTTGCGGAGAGATTGGTTTTGCCGACTCCGCCTTTGCCACTGGTGACCGCGAAGGTCCGCATCTACGCGGCCCTCTTGCGGCTGAACAGCCGTCGCCAGAGGCTCGGCCGGTCCGCTTCGCCACCCTCGAGAAGCTCCAAGAGGTGGTCGCGGTCGCCGGGCTTGTCGAACCGCTTGGCCTCGTCCGCGTGGGAGAGAGCGGCCCAGTTGTAGGATCGCAGCGTGTTGGCCAGGTGGAACGGCGAAGAGAAGCGCTTCGTGGGATCGCTCTCCAAACACCCGGCGACGACCTTGCGGAACGCATCCGGCATGTTCGCCACGGCCTTGTTCGCGTCGCCCCACCACACGCCGTTCTCGCCGGTCGCGTGCGGGTTCTCGCCGGTTGCGCACTCCCAGAGAAGCGTGCCGAGGGCGAACACATCCGCGCTGGCGGGGCTGTTGCTTTCCGAAAAGACCTCGGGACAACCGTAGTTGGCGGGCGGGTTCGCGATAGGTGCCAGCATCGGGCCGTTCCAGCGGATGAAGATGTTCGACGGGCAGACCAATCCGCACCGCCCGCCGTTCTGGTTCAACGCTTCGACGCCGTCGGCGATCTGGGCCACGATCTCTGCGGCTTGGGCAATGGTGCGGGCGCCGCGCGTACGGAGCACCTGCTCGAGGGTCTCACCCTCCATCGGCTCGAGGACCGACCAGCGGTGGTCGTTGGCCTCCAACCAATCGTAAACCGTGCAAATACTCTTGTTTTGGGTTCGGGCGCACGCTCGAACGAGCTGGAACTGCTCCCACTCTTCGACGCTTCCCGCCGAGACGCACTGCAGCGTCACTTTGCGGTCGAGTTCTCGATCGTAGGCGTCCATGAGCGTGGCGATCCCCAGGCGACGCCGGGGCTTGGGGTTGATGAAACGCTCGGGAACAAAGGCCGCCTCGCCCATCGGTTCCACCACCGGACCTTCCTCGAGGCGGTAGGCGGAGCGGATGGCCTTGGTGAGGCGTCCCTGGGGCGCGATGTACAGGATCAGCCTTCTGCGCACGAGCTGCGAGAGAAGATCGGTCGTGATGACGTCGATCGGGTCGGCCAGGGCGCACTCGAACGCGTCGTCGACGATTCTCAAGGGCAACACGCAGTAGGAGAGCGCGATGTTGGAGCTGATCTGGTCGAGCGCCGCGGGCTCGGGGCGCTGAACCTCGGGTTGCCAATGCGGGTAGCCGTACTGTTCGGCGAGGCACGCCGAGATCTGCTCCTCGGTGGCATAACCGCGTTCGATCAGGATCTCTCCCAACCTGCGGTTCGTGCTTTGCTGCGCGGAGAGCGCAACGGAAAGCTGTAGGTTGGTGATGAGCCCCTGCTCCACCAAGAGGTCGCCCAGCTTGCGGTATTGATTCATGGAAGTTGACGCTCCGATAGGAACCCTTGTCAACGATTGTCGGCACGACCCGACCGTAACTTTACGGGGAATCCCGTCCTTCGCTAATCCGTGGCCGCGTAGGTCTTGAGGGGATCGGTCATTTCGACGAACTCGTCCCGACCCAGCGCCACCCCGTTCCAATCGAACATGTAGAACGTGGGGCCCTTGCGGTCCAAAACCTCGCGAACGCGCTGGGCGCGCCCCTTCGCCCTCGTGTCTTGCGGCGGTTCGGTCATCGCGACCGCGACATCGGCCTCGGACACGAGCCGCTTGGACTGGCCCATCTCCTGCAGCGCGTGAAAGAGACTTCGCTCCGGGTCGATGTTGTGGTACTCGAGATCGACGGAGTGCAGGGCGTCGTCTCCGGGCTCGAGGTCGTACTCCTTGCGGTACTGCTCGACCATCTGCCATTTCGCCACCCAATCGAGCCGATCGGCAAGCTGGAACGGATCGTTCTCGAGGCCGTCGAGGGTGCCGCGCCAAGCATCAAGCACCCAGTCGGTCTGCTCGTCATCCCCCCGGTAGCGTTCGGCGAGATCCAGATACCGCCGCTGAAGCTGCGTCGCGCGTTCGCTCGAGCCGTCCGCCAGCGTCACCTTCCACGTGAAGGAGGGGTCCCGACTCACCTCGCGCAACGCGCCGAGGGGGTTGGCGAGCAACACGTCGTCCGGGACCTGGTTGTCCTCCAGCAGGCGGATGACCAGCGCAGTGGCGCCGACCTTCAGCGCGTACGCGAACTCGTGCTGGTTGGATTCGCCGAAGAGGAGATGGAGGCGCGTGAGCCCGTCGTGCGAGTAGAAGTGCTCCCACTTGGGGTTGATGAGGGCCCGGTTGAACCGCACGCGACTGGCGATGGCTTTGACGATGTGGTCCGCACGCTGGCTGAGCTGGAACGCCACCGAGTCGTCCTCCTCGACGTTGTAGACGTGGCTCACCCAGATGTAGTCCACCGGGTGCTCCATCATCTCGCTGTAGCTCGGGCCCGAACCTCCGGCGGTCAGGAGGTGACCGCCCACCCGGCCTACCCCGGCGTAGATTTGGCGCGTGACCAGGAACGGAACCAACAAGGATACGGCGGCGCTGAGGAAGTCGTCGTCGGATCGGACGAGGTAGTTCTCGTGACAGCCGAACGTGTGGCCACCGAAGTGGTCCACGCTGTTGTTGTAGAACTGCACGTCGTCCCGGAGGCCCATCTCCCGCACCGCGCGGACGATGAGGCGCTGTCCGGCGCGGTCGTTTGCGATCAGGTCTTTGAGCGAGCGGCACTCGGCGGTCGCGTATTCGAGGTGCGAACCGACGGCATCGACGTACAGCCTCCCTCCATTGAGCAGGAATCCCCCGTTCCGTGCGGGTTCGAACACGTCGTCGCGCGCGTGGAGGTCGATCGCGCCCAAGCGCAGCTCGTGGAAGAGGAAGTCCTTGACCACGTCCACGATCGCATCGGCGCCGCCCAAGGACTCATCCGCCACCAGACAGCCGAACTCGGTTTCGACGCCGAAGACGCGCGGCTGGGTCTTGAGGGCCATACGGCTATTCTACTGGGCCATCGCGAGCTGGATCAGATCCCTCGGCGGCTTGAAGTTCACGTCCTCCTTGATCGTTTCGAGGACCTCGACGGGAACGTCCGGCCGCCCCTGCAGCAGGCTCCCGATGACGTCCTGCACGAGGTGCTCCGGCGTCGAGGCGCCGCTGGAGACCCCGACGGTCGCGAACTGGGTCCGCCACGGCGCTTGGACCTCGTCGGGGTACATGAGCAGGTGGGCTTCCACTCCGAGGGACTCTGCGACTTCGCGCAGACGGTTGCTGTTCGAGGAGGTGGTGGAACCCACGATCAGCACGAGATCGCACTGCTCGGCGAGGTTGCGAATGGCGGACTGGCGGTTCGTGGTCGCGTAGCAGATGTCTTCCTTCTGGGGCGTTTGAAGGTGCGGAAACCGTCGTTTGAGCACCGAGAGCGTCTTCTCCACCTCGTCCACGCTGAGCGTTGTCTGGGTGAGGACCGCGAGCTTCTCGTAGTGGGGAAGGCGAAGGCGCTCCGCGTCCTCGGGCGTCTCGACAAGCACCATGCGTTCCGGCGCCTCGCCCATCGTGCCCTCGGCCTCGACGTGGCCCGAGTGCCCGATGTAGATGAGGAAGTAGCCCTTGCGCGCGAAGTGGCGCGCCTCGTTGTGCACCTTGGTGACGAGGGGGCACGTCGCGTCGATGATCTTGAGCTCGCGTTCCGCCGCCACGTGCCGCACCTCGGGCGAGACTCCGTGCGCCGAGAAGACGACCGGGCAACCGGGGGGAATCTCCTCGATCGATTCGACGAAGATGACGCCGCGCTTTTCGAAACTGCGCACGACCCACTCGTTGTGCACGATGGCGTGCCTCACGTAGAGGGGGGCGCCGTGGATCTTGAGGGCGAGATCGACCACCTCGATCGCGTATGCGACGCCTGCACAGAACCCGCGCGGCGCGGCAAGGAGGATTCGCTGCACGAGGTTCAGTCTACCGGAGGGCCCGAGGTCCTCTTGAAGACCCTCAGCGGCAACGGATCCACGCCCTGGGGAGGAGGCACGGGCTTCATGCGGAGGGTGTCGCCCCCGTCGATCGTGAACTCCCGGGGTTCGAACCGGTAGCTGACGCTCACCAGATCGGTCTGTTTGCCCAACTTGATCGCCTCGTCCATCGCCTTGAGGTTGACGGCGTCCAGCGACTGGCCGTCGTACGATTCCGGCTGGACGTAGACCGTGTTGCCCACCTTCGCATACGTTCCGGCCAGGGTGTGGCCCTCCTCTTCCAGGGAGAACGTCTTGTCCTTGGTCAGCGATAGCCGCACGTTGCCGTCCGCCCATTCTCCCGCGAGGTCGATGGGGGGTGCTTGGCAACCGACGAGGAGCAGCAGGAGGGGGCACAATCGGCGCAACATGCCCCTATAGTAACAGGATCGGACCGATCGTTAGAGCGCGGCGATCGCCGGGGACGTCAGGCATGCGGCGACCAGGGATTCGACCGAGATCTTCGCCATGTCCCCGCCCGGCGCCACCAGGACGCGGTGGGGCGGGTGCCGGTGGGCCCACTTCTCGGGGGGATTGGGTCCGAAAACGGTCGCCGTGGGGCACCCCAGGGCCGCCGCGATGTGCATCAGGCCGGTGTCGGCACCCGCCATGACGTTGAGATTCGCCAGCACGCCCATCGCTTCGCGCAACGTGATCGCGCCGACCAGGTTGACGACCGGCACGCCGGCGAGCGTGGCGACCTCGTCCGCGGTGGCGCGCTCCTCCCGCCCTCCGAGCAGCACGACTTTGACACCCTGCGCGTGCAGCTTCCTCAACGAGTCGGCCGAAGTCTCCACGGGCAGACGTTTCGACTCGTAACGGGCGCCGGGCTGGACGCCAACCGTCGCGCCGCGGCAAAGCTCCAACCCGGCGGCTCGTTCGGCTTCGGTCACCCGAAGGCTTGGGCGGCAGTCCGGCACGGGGCCGACGATCGATCGCAAAAGCTCCAGCCCGCACTCCGCTTCCGGCGACAGGTCGCCGTAGGGAACGGAGTGGGTCAGGAGCCATGAGCGGGCATCGGTCCGGTGCCCCGCCCGGATGGGTACGCCGCCCGCCCAGGCACCCAGCGCGGACCGGAAGCTGCGGTTGAGCACAATCACGGCATCGGGACGCAGGGTTCGCAGCAGGCGCCCGGCCCGAACGGGTCCCCAGAAGCCCTGCTCGGGCCCCGACGGGAGGAATGCAAGCGAGTCGCTCCGGTCTTGGAGAAGCTCCTGTACCGAGGGGCCCGCCAGTACCGTCACGCGCTCGGATCGTGCGGCCAGGGCGTCGAGCAGCGGGGTCGCCATGACGGCGTCCCCGAGATAGCCGGGCTTCATCCAAACCAGCACGTGTCTAAAGCGCGTCATTCACTGCCCCCACGACTCGAGACGGTTCGATGGACGCGACTGCGTCTCCGCTCTCCGGAACGAGCGCGCGAACGTTGGGCGCCGGGGGACACCAGAGTCGGTGGATTCCCTCGCGGAACAGCCCGATGGTCGGAGTCGCCGTGGCCGCGGCGAGGTGCAGGATTCCGTTGTCGAGCGTCAGCACCGCGCGGGCCTTCCCGAGGGCGCCGACGACTTGCGGAAGGGTGAATGCTCCCCTCAAGTCGCTTGCCAGACCGCGATCGATCACCACGTCCTCCACGGTGCCACCCTTCCAGTATCGCCCCTGAGAGGCCTTCGGCGCACCAAGGACGCCGATGCTCACTCCCCGCTGCTTCAGTTGGGCAAGCGCCTCCAGCCATCGAGCCTCGGGCCAGAGCTTCTCGGGCAGACTCGCCGAGCAGGCAACGAGCACGTCGGGCACGGGGCGGGTTGGGGAGGCGGAGGGAACACGGTAAGGCGGTATGGGGCCGTCGAAGTACGCCAATCGGCAGAAGATCTCGCCGATGAAGCCGGTTTGCAGCATGGGGAAGCGCGCGGGGAGGTTTTCGGCGACCCACTGGGTGTCTCGCCAAAGGTCGCCGCGGGATCCGGCTTCGAACGGGAGCTCGCCGCGGCCGTCCGGCGCAAGGCAAGGGCCGACGATCCGGGCACCCTCGCCGATGAGCGAGGCAAACGCCGCGGAGTGGGGTGTTTGTTCGAGGTTGACCACCACGTCGAAAGGGAGGTCGTCCCGCACGCTTTCGTAGGCGCTTTGGAGGGAGGAGCCGTGAAGGGGAAAGGTGCGATCGGGCAGATCGCTTGCGTCCTCGAGTTCGCGGGTGCGGACCCCGCCGAAGTAGTGGAGCGACGCAGGCTTCGTTTCGCGAATGCGTTGGAGGAGGGGGGTGGCCACCACGAAGTTGCCGATCGCGTCGTTGGCGAGCACGGCGACCCGCCAACCGTTCTGCCAGGCATCGTCCGTGAACCGGCGCACGTTAGCGAGTGTATCCCATGCAACAATGCCATCCATGCACCGGCGCGTGTGGCACTTGGGCTGGATCAGCTTCTTTGCAGACATCTCCTCCGAGATGGCTTACCCGGCGATTCCGTTGTTCCTCAAGAACGTGTTGAAGGCGCCGGTGGCCGCGATCGGGTTGGTCGAGGGCGTCGCCGAGGCCCTGGTAAGCATCATGAAGGGCTTGTCGGGAATTCACTCCGACCGTTCGGGCCGCCGCACCCCGTACCTGCAGTGGGGATACGGTCTGAGCGCGCTGGGCAAACCGATGATCGCTTTGGCGACCGTATGGCCGATGGTGCTGCTTGCACGGGTCACGGACCGTTTGGGAAAGGGCATCCGGACGCCAGCGCGCGATGCCCTGCTTGCCGACACGGTGGACGCTTCGCGACGGGGGGAGGCCTTCGGCATTCACCGGGCGATGGACACCGCCGGTGCCCTCGTCGGGGTCCTGCTGGCGCTGGCCCTGCTGTACTGGATGCCCGACGGCTACCGGACGCTCTTCCTCTTGGCGGCGATCCCGGGAGCCATCTCGGTGGTGCTGACCCTTCGGCTCACCGAGGCAACGCCGGTCGAAGACCCCGAAACCGGAGAACCGGCACCTCGGCCCGCCCCGATCTCCGTGCGGGACCTTCCACGAGGTTATTGGCGGGCCCTGGCACTGGCCATCGTGTTCGCACTGGGCAACAGCAGCGACACTTTCCTGCTGCTTCGCGCGCAAAATCTTGGCTACTCGGCCGCCGCCGCGATCGGCGCGTACGCCCTCTACAACGTCACGTACGCGTTGTTGAGTCGGCCGATGGGGCTGCTGAGCGATCGATTGGGGCGCTGGAGGGTTCTCGGCGCCGGTTGGCTGGTCTACGCCGGCGTCTACGTCGGGTTCGCCACGCTGGGCGCCCATGCGGTGTGGCCGTTGTTCGCGGTGTACGGCATCTACATGGGCTTTACCGACGGGGTCGGGAAAGCGCTTGTGGCGGATCACGCGCCCGCGGGATCGAGGGGTACGGCGCTTGGTTTCTTCTACTTTGCGAGCGGCTTCGCGACGCTCGCGTCAAGCTTGATTGCGGGTCTGTTGTGGGATCGGATCGGGGCGGCCGCTCCGTTCTGGTTCGGCGCCGCGTGCGCGGTCGTGGCCGCCGCCCTGATCCCAGTGACCCGTCCGCGGGCGATGGTATAACCGACGCGACTCGTGGCTGTCTTTTTGGGTTTGGATTGCGGAGGGTCCTCATGCCGCGCCGTCGCGGTGGATGGGGAGGGTTCCGTGCTGTTCCAAGGCCAATCGGGTCCGGCCAACATCCTCTCGACGCCGCGCGGCCGCCTACGAACCAACCTGCGCAGCGCGGTCGACGGGTGCCCGCCGGCGGACGTCGTCTGCGGCTGCTTCGCGGGTTTGCTCACCGACACCGACCGATCCCTCGCCCGGTCTTTGCTTTTGGAGCTCTTTCCCGACGCCACGATTCGATGCGAGCCGGACTATGTCGCCGCCCTGCTCGCGTGTCCGGAGGGCACCGACGTTTGCGTGATCTCGGGAACGGGGTCGGTGATCTGTTCGCTGGAGGGCGGGGCGATCCGGAAATCGGGCGGGCGCGGGTTCCTCTTGGGCAACCCGGGTTCGGCCTACGCTTTCGGCCGCGATGCGATCCGCTGCTACCTCCAGAAGGGCGAAGGGGCCGTGGGCGGCCACCTGCTCAGGGAACTCGACCGCCGATTCGACAGTCGGAGCGAGAACGACGTCGTTGCGGCCGTCCACCGCAGCGGCACGCCGGCCGCCGTCTTGGCGCGCTTTGCATCCCCCTGGGGCCGCGACGCGGCCGAGGGGAATCTTTGCGCGATCGAGAGCGTTAGGAAGGGGACTGGCCGCCTTGCCCGCCAAACGGCCGAACACATCGCGCGGTTCGTTCCGGGCGCCGGAACGGTTCGGATTTGTCTGGCCGGCGGTCTTTGGAGCGGGCCTTCGATCTACCGAGAATGTTTCGAGGAGGCGCTCGCCGCGGCGATCGCGCCCCGGGAAGCCGTGGTCGCCAAGATCGAACAACCGCCCGTGCGCGGCGCCGTGCGGCTTGCAATGGAAACCAAACAATGAGCACAGAGTCTCGCAACCCCCGTTCCTTCGGCCTCGACAAGATGAGCGCCCCTGAGATCGTCCGCCTGATGAACGAGGAGGAGTATTCGGTGCTCAACGCGCTTCAGCGTGCCGAGGCCCAGCTTGCAGAGGCGGCCGAGAAGGTCGCCGAGGCGTTTATGAACGGCAACCGCACGATCTATGTGGGAGCCGGAACGAGCGGACGGATCGCTGCGATGGATGCGGCCGAGATGCCCCCCACCTTCGGCATCGAGCCCGACCGGTTCATCGCGTTGATCGCGGGCGGATCTAGCGCGGGCGGCGTCGCGATCGAGGATGCGGAGGACGACGAGCACGCCGCGATCGTCGCCCTGAACGCCTTGAACGTGGACCGGGGAGACGTGGTGATCGGACTGGCAGCCAGCGGTCGGACTCCCTACGTGCTTTCGGCCGTGCGCCACGCCAACCAGAAGGGAATCTGGACCTGCGGCATCGTAAACAACTCCGACACGCCGCTTGCTCAGACCGCAGACCTCGGCATCTTGTTGCGCACCGGTCCCGAAGTGCTCACCGGCTCGACGCGGCTCAAGGCGGGAACCGCGCAGAAACTCGCGCTGAACCGGATCAGCACCGCGGCGATGGTGCTCGCCGGGAAGGTGGTCGAGAACCTGATGGTCGATGTGAAGGCCAAGAACGCCAAGCTCAAGGAGCGGTGCGTCCGCATCGTGCGCGATCTGACGACCTGCACGATCGACGAGGCGTGGGCGCTGTTGGAGCAGAACGAGTGGAGCATCCGCGCAGTGCTCGAGCACCTCAAGCAGGCCGCCCCCACCTCGCACGCCTTCGAGAGCTAGCACGGTGTTTCGCCGCGCGCGACCCAGGGCAACCGTCGGCGGCCTCTTCGAAGTCGTTCTTCAGCACCCTGCCAGGCCGATCAACCGGCGTGCGGACGCCCGGCCCGCTGGAGACTCTGCGGGCCAGGCGAGAATCATCAGACCCGTTTCCGCCTCTTGGCTGCGAGGCTCCCCACGCCCAGAATCAGGGCCGCGAATGTCGCAGGCTCGGGGACCGGGGTCACGACCACGGTGTGGGCATCCCGGGTCATGAAGTCTGTGTCGCCGATGTTCCGGCCGCCCATCGCGCGCAGGTAGAACTCGGCTTGGCCGGGCAGCGCCGCCGAGTCCGCCGTGTACTGAACCGAGTCCCCTTCCCACACTTCGCCGGGATTAAGGATACGGTTGAAGTCGGAAGAGGTCGGCCAGGTCCCGAAGGAGGAGAGCGACACGTTGGTGGTCGCAGGGCCATAGGTGATGGCCGCCCAAGACCAGATCGGTTCACTGCCGTTGGTGAGCCTCCAGCGGTAGGGGAGCGTCGTGCCGCCAGGTACCACGCTTTGGGTGGGATTCAGAACTTCGCCGACGAGGCCGCCATAGCCGTCGTGCACGTCGAAGGCGAGGTCGCTCGAAGCCAGAACCTCGTTGGCGCTGACGTCGGCTCCTCCACGGAGAGTGACGGTTCCCGTGCGCAGGCCCGTGGTCAGATCGGGTTCATTCTCGAGCCCGATCACGAACAAGCCATCTAAGAAGAAGGGGTTCACGGCCTCGTTGTCGCCAAACTCGGTTCCGAAGAGGTTGTTGAGCGGCCCTGAGGGATCGATGCGGATGTCGGTCCAGTCGCCTCCCGTGGGCGTAAAGTCGAACGAGTTGATGAAGAGCGAACCACCGGAGTGGTTCTCGATGGTGCCACCGTAGGGCACCGTGTTGCCCTGCCACCGGTCCGCGCCAGGAGTGGTCCCGTGTCGGGGATCGAGGTTGAAGGTCAGTTGGGCACCCGCCACGGCCGAGGCCGAACAGACGAGCATTAGGGTCCAGATTCGCATGAGGAAATCGCCTCCTGCGTGAATCGTAGCCAAAGCCGACTCGCACTGCAATGACAAGCGATCACGACCGGCAAAAAAACCTGAACGAAAGTGGCAGCCTCGTGCGGCGAGTGCGCACAAGTGGCCCGCAAATGTCGCCCGGAAGTATGGAACTACTCATCGATGCGTTATGCGGGGCGGGCTTTGCGACAATGCCTTCAGAGGGTGTCGCATGACTGTTGTGCCGGGCGACCGGCGCCACGCCTTCTAGACGGGCGTCACCCTCGGTGCCTGGCCTGGTTTCGGAAGGTGCCGCCTGCGAATCGCACGGGACTCGCCCTTGGGTTGTGATTTACGCCCCGCGTCGGACATAATGGCCCTTCGAGGAGCATGGTGTTCATCCACTTTCTAGACATGATGATGCCTGGCGCCACGCGAGACGTGGCGTAACCGTTCATGCTCCCCACCGTGAGATTTGGGCCACCCTGAGCCGATGCCGTCTTAGCAACCCTTCCTGAAACAACAGGTCGTCACCCGCGCGTGTGGGAGGCGGCTTTTTTTGTGGGTTCGGAAGGTGAATGTGAAGGAAGTTCGAGTCGGATTGATGGGATGTGGGGTTGTGGGCTCGGCCCTGGCGGAGATTCTGTGCGAGGAGCACGCGGTGATCGCGGCCTCTTCCGGCGTTCGCCTGCGGCTGGGCAAGACGTTGGTGCGGGACGTGGCCAAGGTGCGGCACGGGGCTGCGGAGCGGCTGGTGCTCACGGATTGCCTCGACGTCGCGCTGGAAGATCGCCAGGAGATCGTGGTGGAGCTGATCGGCGGCGACGACGTCGCGTTGCGCGCCGTTCGGAGAAGCCTCCGAGCGGGGAAGAACGTGGTGACCGCGAACAAGGTGATCCTTGCGCGCTATGGGGAACAGTTGGCGGAGCTGGCGCACCGCAAGGGGTGCTCGCTGGCATACGAGGCCAGCGTCGGCTCCTGCATTCCCGTGCTCCAATCGCTGGACCACACACTGGCTTCGGAGCGCTTCTCGGCACTCGCCGGGATCCTCAACGGCACGTGCAACTACATCCTCACCCGCATGGAGAGGGACGGGCTCGGGTACGAGGACGCGGTTCGGGAGGCCCAGAAGAAGGGGCTTGCCGAGGCCGATCCGGCGGCCGACGTCTCGGGCTCCGACGCGGCTTGCAAGCTGGTGATTCTCGCGCGGAAGGCGTTCAACGCCTCGCTCAGACCCGCCGACGTGCCGACGGAGGGAATCGAGAGCGTCTCCGCCCGGGACCTGGCGTTCGCCAAGACGTTCGGCTGCGCGATCCGGCTCCTGGCCACCGCGCGCCGCTCCGCCGCAGGCCTGGAGCTTCGCGTCGGCCCCCACCTCGTGCCGTTCGACCACCCGTTCGCCACGGTGCGCAACGAGTCCAACGCGATGCAGCTCGACGGCGACTCCGTGGGACGCCTGTTCTTCGCGGGACCGGGTGCGGGCGCCAAACCCACCGCACGTGCCGTGCTGGGCGACATCCTCAGCATCGCGACGGGCGAGCGGGACTGTGTCCCCGGCCGAAGGTCTCTGGACCTGGAGCGGCCCCTCTTTCGCCCAGCCGCGGACGCGGAGAACCGCTATTACCTGCGCCTCTCGTTCGACGACCAGCCGCACGTGCTGGCCGGGGCCACGCGCATCTTGGACGCCTGTGGCGTGGAGGTGCACCGAGTCGAGGCCCTGGGCGCGGGGCACGGCGACATCGTCTTTCTGACCCACTCGACCACCCGGGGACGGATCCAGTCCGCCCTCGCCCGACTCAAGAGACTGCGGTTCCTCAGCGAAGCGGCCCGCGCATTCCCCGTCTACGACGATCAAGGAGATCCATCATGAGACCCGAAACCATCGCCATTCACGCCGGAAGCCAGGCCGAGGGCCTTACCGGCGCCATCGTTCCGCCCATCTACCAGACGTCCACGTACCAGCAGCAAGGTATCGGTGACCACAAGGGCTTCATCTACACGCGCACGGGCAACCCATCGCGCTCGTTGCTCGAGGAGAGCCTGGCCGCCATCGAAGGCGCGCAGCACGCCCTGTGCTTCGCGTCCGGCATGGCGGCGATCAACACCGTGGTCCAGTCGCTGAAGAGCGGGGACCACGTGCTGTGCCCGGCCAGCGTTTACGGCGGGACGTTCCGGCTGCTGTCGAATGTCTACGACCGCTTTGGCATCGAGGTCTCGTTCGTCGAGATGGCCGACCTGGAAGCCGTGCGGGCGGCCCTGAGGCCCAACACGGCCGTGCTCTGGCTGGAAACGCCGACGAATCCGCTTCTCGGAGTTTGCGACATTGCGGAGCTGGCCGCGCTGGCACGCTCCAAAGGGATCCTGACCGTCGTGGACAATACGTTCGCCACGCCGATCTTCCAGCGCCCGCTGGAACTGGGTGTGGACCTGGTGGTGCACTCGACCACGAAGTATCTGGGCGGACACCTCGACGTTCTCGGCGGGGCGCTGCTCTGCAACGACGACGCCCTCTTCGCCAAGTTGAAGTTCCTGCAGAACGCGGTCGGGGCGGTCCAGGCACCGTTCGACGCGTGGCTGATCCAGCGGGGCCTCAAGACGGTGGGCTTGCGCGTTCGTCAGCAGGCGTCGAGCGCCCATGCCATCGCCGAATGGTTGGAGTCGCATCCGCGCGTGAGGCGCGTGCACTACCCTGGGCTCGCGTCCCACCCGCAGCACGCCATTGCCGCCAAGCAGATGAGCGGATTCGGAGGCGTGCTCTCGTTCGAGCTCGAGGGCGTCGCGGAAGATGCGGAACGGTTGGTGGCGTCGACCCAGCTCTTCGCGTTGGGCGAGAGTCTGGGGGGCGTGCGATCGCTGGCGTGCATTCCGGCCAAGCAGACGCACGCGAGCATGACCCAGGAGGCAAGGGACCGTGCCGGGATTTCGGACACCCTGGTCCGCCTCGCGGTGGGACTCGAGCACCCGCAGGACCTCATCGAGGACCTGGAGCAGGCGCTCGCATCGGTGCCGAGCGTCGCCGCGGTGATGCGTTGACCTGTAGAATAGGCGTGTGAACGCGTTCAGTTTGCTTCCGGTCATCGCGGCCCTTGCTGGGATTCAGCAAGGGCCGGCCGTCATGCCCGATCCGTGGGTGGCGCCCGGCTTTGCGAAGATCATTTGGGTCCAATCGCCGAACTGGGGAATGCGCCCACCCAACACCGTGGTGGACACGGTCGTGGTGCACCACACCGCCAATGACTCGTTGGAGGGGACGACCAAGTGGTTCTTCACGCCGGACAGCCAGGTGAGCGCGCACTACACGATCGGCAAGGACGGGTCCATCGTTCAGCACGTGTCCACGTTCTTGCGCGCGTGGCACGCGGGCGCGAGCATCGATTCGCAGGGGCGGGCGAACGTCAACGACTTCTCGATCGGGATCGAGCTGGTGAACGTGGGCGACGGGAACCACCCGTACCCGCAGCCGCAGCTCGACGCGCTCCGCTACCTCATCGGCAGCCTGCGCCACCGCTTTCCACTGAAGTACATCACGAGCCACAAGTTCATCGCCCAACCGCCAGGCCGTAAGCCCGACCCGATCAACTTTCCGTGGGCCACTCTCGAAGGCCTAGGACTCAAAATCGACCCCTAAGAGCCCCTCAACGCTCAACGCTCGCTTCGAAGGCCCGCTCCAAATCCTCGATGAGGTCCTCCACGTCTTCGAGGCCGCAGTGGAGGCGGACGAGGTGCCGGGCCTCGGGCCAGTGTTTGGGCTGATGGTTCAGGGGGACCACCAGGCTCTCGAATCCGCCCCAGCTCACGCCGATCTTGAACATCTCCAGGGCGTCGACGAACCGCTTGACGGCCTCGGGATCCTGGTTCTTCGGTTCGAACGAGAGCAGGCCGGTCGAGCCCCGCATCTGCTTGAGGAACAGGTCGCGCTGCGGGTTGTCGGGAAGCGAGGTGTGGAACACACGGGCGACTTCAGGACGACCTTGAAGCCACTTCGCAACCTCGTTGCCGCTGCGCTCGTGCGCCTGGACCCTCACCTTCAGGGTGCGGAGCCCGCGCAGCAGGAGCCAAGCGGGGAAGGGGGCGAGCGCGGCTCCGAAGATCGTCATTTCCCGCCGGATCAGCCCCTCGACAAATTCGGCGGATCCGCACAGCACGCCCGCTGTGATGTCGCTGTGGCCGCCCAGGTACTTGGTCGCGGAGTGCACGACGATGTCGATTCCCATCGCCGCCGGGCTTTGGAAGATGGGGGTCGAGTAGGTGTTGTCGATGAGGGTCTTGATCCCCCTCTCCTTGGCGAACCGACACACGGCTTCGATGTCCTGCAGCTCGAAGATGATGCTTCCCGGCGACTCGAGGTAGATCAGCGCCGTGTCGGGCCGCACGGCGTCGAGAATCGCCTCGGTGCTTCGCCCGTCCACGTACGTGACCGAAACGCCGAACCGCTCGAGGTACTCCGTGAACGTGGGAATGACCCCGTAGCACGTGTCCACCACCACCATGTGCGCGCCCGTTTGGACCAGGCTGAGCATGCCGAGGGTGATCGCTCCGATGCCCCCGGAGAAGACCTTGGCCCCGTCGGTGCCCTCCAGCGCGGCGATCTTGCGCTCGACGATGTCGAGGGTGGGATTGCCCAGCCGGCTGTAGTGGTAGGGAGGCCCTCCCGGGTGGTTCGCCCACGCGTCCACGAACGCATCGACGGTCTCGAACGTGAACAGGGAGTTCTGGAACAGCGGCGGCGTGACCGCGCCGAAGGGGATCTCCTCCTCGGCGAAATGCTGCAACAACGTCGATTGACGCCGAGGGGGTGGTTCCTTCACGCGTTCCAGTATTGCGCGAATCGGAGGTGATCCTGGCGCGTACCTTGGGTATAATTTGCGTTCTGGGGCGGCACATGAGCCCCCAGGAACCGTTATGCTGCCTTCCGCCGATATTCTCAACGAGTTCGAATTCGGGAAGTTCGTGCTTTCCAACCTGGCCGCCAAGCGTGCGAAGCAACTTCGCGAAGGCGCGCCGCCACTGGTGCAGATCGATTCCAACCACCCCCTGACGATCGCGCTCGCCGAAATCGCCGCGGGGCGGATCAAGCCCGCGGTTCCCGCCGCGGCCGAGTTGATCGACGACGGCGTGGAAGTCGCCGTGCTCTCCGAGGACAGCGTGCCCGCCGAACTGGGTCTGCTGCTTCCGTCGCTCGACGAGGTCGAGCTGGTGCCCGACGCCGACGAGGAGGATGCCGACGACGAATCGGACGACGAGGTCGAAGATCGCCCCGTCAGCCTGAGCGACCTCGCCGACGACGACGACGACACGGAAGAGGAGACGGTGGCCGCGGACGGAGACGACGAGACGCTCTCGCTTTCGGACATCGCCGAGCAGGAGTCCGGCGACGACGACGAGAACGAATCGGACGACTAGATTTTCATGGCGACCCGGGATCCCTATGAGGTGCTTGGGGTAGCCCGAGACGCCTCGGGCGACGAGATCAAGTCCGCGTACCGCCGTTTGGCCCGCGCGTTCCACCCCGACGTCAACCCCAACGACCCCTCCGCCGAGGAGAAGTTCAAGGAGATCGGCGAGGCGTATGGCGTGCTGTCCGATCCGCAGCGGAGAGCCCGCTTCGACCAGTTCGGAACGACCGAAGAGGAGCAGGGAGTCCAGTTCCAGGGCGGCGTCGGGGATCTCTTCGAGATGTTCTTCGGCGGCTTTGGAGACGCGGCGCGGGCCCGCGGCGGCGGCCGGGACGGCGACGATCTCCGCGTCGATGTGGTGCTCACGCTGAAAGAGGTCCTCACCGGGGTCGAGAAGTCGGTCGAAGTGCGGCGGCTGGCCCAATGCGGGTCTTGCCGGGGGACCGGGGTCGAGGGGGGCGGGACACCCGAGCGATGTCCGACCTGCGCGGGGCAAGGGTCCGTCACGCAAACGCGCAACACGTTCCTCGGCACCGTGCGGACCGCCACGACGTGCCCCACCTGTCGCGGCTCGGGGACGCGGATCACCAACCCGTGCAGGGAGTGTCGCGGCGAAGGCGTCCGACCCGAGGAGGCGCGGGTGGCAGCGCGCATCCCGCCGGGCGTGACGGACGGTGCGACGATGCATCTCCCGGGTCAGGGCAACGAGGGGACGGGCGCCGGGCGGCCCGGCGATCTCTACGTGGTGCTCCACGTCCAAGACGACGCCCGCTTCGAGCGCGAAGGGGTCCACCTGTTCACGGCCTTGGAAGTCACCTTTGTGCAAGCCACGCTGGGGCACCGGGTGACGATCGAAGGGCTCGACGACTCGTACGAGTTGGAAGTTCCCGCCGGGACGCAGCCGGGGACCCGCATACCGATTCGGGGCGCCGGACTGCCGCCGCTGCATGGAGGGAGCCGCGGCGAAATCGTCGTGGAGATCGAGGTCGAAGTCCCGAAGAAGGTCTCCGACGCCGAGCTCAAGTTATTGCGCGAGTTTGCGGAACTGCGTGGAGAAGACCCCGCATCTGGCGATTCCGGCGGGCTGCTCGGCTCGTTGTTCCGGCGGAAAAAGTGATGCGCTGGATCCGCGTTCGCGCGCTCTTCGACAGCACGCCTCCCGACTGGTCTTCGATCGCCTTCGTGTTCGCCCAAAGCGGCTGCGACGGGACCGAGGTTCTCGATCGGCCGCCCTCGATGGTCGGCTACGTGCCGGTCGTGCCGGGCTGGGAAACCAGGGTCAGCAACCTGGCAGTTTCGCTCAAGAGTGCGGGAACGTCCGAAATCCGGATCGCGACTGTCGAGGAGGAGGATTGGGCCGAATCGTGGAAGGCACACTTTCCGCCGATGCGCATCGGACGCCATTGGGTGGTGCGCCCATCGTGGGAGACCGAGGTGCTCGAACCCGGCGATCGCGAACTGGTGTTGGACCCCGGTCAGGCGTTTGGAACCGGCGATCACCCGACCACGCGCATGTGCCTGCGCCTGCTGGAAGGCCTCCCGTTGGAGGGTCGCACCGTGCTCGACGTCGGGTGCGGGAGCGGCATTCTCTCGATCGCCGCCGCGAAGGCGGGGGCCGCCTCGGTGCTTGGGGTGGATATTGAACCGGGCGCGGTGGAGGTCGCCCGGCGAAACGCCGCGGTCAACGGAGTGACTCTCGAGCTCCGCGAGCAGGACGCGCTGGGCGAGGCCGAGGATGGAGTGCGTTGGGACGTGATCCTCAGCAACATCATCAGCGCCACCTTGATCCGCATGGCGCCGCTGGTGGGTTCGCGGTTGTCCCCTGGGGGAGTCTGGATCGTCTCGGGAATCATCCGGTCGAATTGGGCGGATGTGCACGAGACCGCGCTGCGGAGCGGCATGCGGTTGGAGGAGCGCGTCGAGGAGGGCGAGTGGGTCGGCGCCCAGTTCCGCGGCTCTGGGACAGGCGTAGGGTAAACCCGCTCGAGCCATGCCTTTCGGCGACTCACCGATTCGATCCTTGCCGCGCGTGTTCGTTCCGGGCGCCGACGGCGCCCGCCCCATTCCGTTGCCCAAAGCCGAAGTGGACAAGCTTCGCCGGGTCCTTCGACTCGAGCAGGGGGCGCATCTCGCCGTCCTGCCGGGCGACGGCACGCTCATCCGTTGCGAGTTGAGGGGCCCTGAGGCCATTCCTCTGGAGGTCGCATCGCCCGAGACGGAGAGCCCTCGGCACGTCACGATCGCGCAGGCGCTTCCCAAGGGCGACCGCCTCGATTCGATCGTGCGTTGCTGCACGGAGATCGGCGTCGCGGCGTTCGTGCTGTTTCCCTCCGATCGCAGCGTGGTGAAGTGGGACGAGGCCAAGCTCGCCGGGAGGTTGGAGCGCTTTCGAACGGTGGCGCGCGAGGCGGCCGAGCAGAGCTTCCGCACGCGTGTCCCGACCATCGAGTACGCCTCGAGTCTCAGCGAGGTGCTGGCGCGGCACCCGGATGCGACGGTGTTGTCGGAGGTGGAGGGCACGGTGTCGCCGCTGCGCGCCGAAGGGGAGGATGCGCGCGTCGTCGTGGTGGGTCCCGAAGGGGGGTGGGCACCCCGCGAACTCGAACAGATCGGCGGCCGCGGGGTGACCCTCGGGCCACGCGTCCTTCGGGTGGACACCGCGGCGATCGCCGCCGCCGCCCTGCTGCTACTGGCGCCCGAAACGGACTAGCGTGTACGATTCACCAAGATCCAAGCGGCGCTTGTCGGGTGCCACGCCCGCTGGACGGGCGTGCGCGCACGCGTTTGAAGGCGGCCAATTCCCCAAACCCTAACCGGCCGGAAGGCTCACCCAGCTCTTCGTCCCGGCGCTTCGTTCGACCGCATCCAGTACGCATTGGTTCAGGACGCCATCCTCGAAACTCGGGCTGATCGCCCGACCCGCGTGCATCGCCTCAAGGGCGTCCGCAACGAGGTTGACGAAGGTGTGCTCGTAGCCGATGATGTGTCCCGGAGGCCAGTAGTGGCCGGCGTAAGGGTGCACGCCCTCGGTGACCTGGATCGTGCGGAACCCGTGAAGCCCTTCGGGGTCGGTGTTGTCGTAGAACTCCAGTTCGTTCATCCGCTCGAGGTTGAATACGACCGAGCCCTTGGAGCCGTTGATTTCGAATCGGTTGTGGTTCTTCCGCCCCACGGCGAACCGCGTGGCCTCGAACGTGCCGATCGCCCCGTTCTCGAAGCGCGCGAGGAAGGCCGCGGCATCGTCCACCGTGACGTCCCCCATCTCGGTCGACGCGGCCGCGCCAAGGCGGTCGTCGATCTTGCCCGGCAAGGGCCGCCGCTTCACGAAAGTGTGCATCAGGCCGCTCACCTCGCTGAACTCGCCGACGAGATGGCGGCCGAGATCGATGATGTGGGCGTTGATGTCGCCGTGGGCCCCGCTGCCTGCGCGCTCCTTCTGGAGGCGCCACACGAGGGGGAAGTTGGGATCGGCGATCCAGTCCTGCAGGTAGACCGCCCGCATATGGTGAAGGGTGCCGAGGCGTCCGTCCTGAATCATCTGCTTGGCGAGGGCCACGGCCGGCGCCTTGCGGTAGTTGTGGAAGATCGCGTGCGGCACTTTCGCCTCCCGCACCGCCGCCAGCATCGCCTCGGCTTCGGGCAAGGTGTTCGCCAAGGGCTTCTCACAGAACACGGCCTTGCCCGCCTGCGCGGCCGCGATCGAGATCTCGGCGTGGCTGTCGCCCGGGGTCGCCACGTCCACGATGTCGATCTCGGGATCTTCAAGGACGCGCCGCCAGTCGGTGGCGATTTCCTCCCAACCCAGACGGGACGCTGCGTCGCGCACCGCGGGCTCGGTGCGCCCGCAAAGGGTCTTCATGCGGACCTCCACCGGGAGGTCGAAGTAGCGGCCGACTTGGCGATAGGCGTTGCTGTGCGCCTTGCCCATGAACTGGTAGCCGATCAGGGCCACGGAAAGCGTCTGCTTGCTCATCGAGCCCATTGTGGCAGGTGCCGGGGAACGGGAATCGGGGAACGGGAATCGGGAATCGGGAATCGGGAATCGGGTCGGTTGCTTTAGCGGCGCCTTCTTCGGGCCAGGGCGGCAAGACCCAGTCCCAGACCGAGCATCGTCGCGGGTTCGGGTACGGCCGAGTTCACCCAGGCGCGGACGCCCGGGTCGGTCAAATCGATTCCGCCGCTTCCGTAGTACGGCGTGCCGCCGTTTTGCGACGCGAAGCCGTACGCGGGCAGGTTTTCATTGGTGGTGAAGACGAACGAGTTCACGCCGACCAACTGGTTTCCGATGAAGAATCCGCCGCCGGAATCCCCGGCGACCAGCACGCCATCCCCGTTCTCAACCAGGAAGCTCAACAGGCTGGGGCCGAAGTCGTTTACGAACTGCTTGCCGTCGAGGGAGCTCGTCCCCATACGCCGCACCCCGCCGCCGCCGGTGATGGTGTAGCCGTCGCCCGTCGCGTTCAGCACGCCCGTCTGGCCGTACCCCACCAGAGTGAGTGTGGACCCCAACGGGGATGCGTTTCCGATCGCATAGAAGCCGGGGAGGTCGGTGTCGAAATTGAGGATCGACAGATCCAAGGTCGGGTGGTTGATGCGGGATACGGCCGTGTAGCTGTTGCCGCCCACGCTGAAGCCCATCCCGCCGACGTGTTTGGCCGTGATGACGCTGCGAAGGCCGATCGCGACGCCTGAGGCCCCACCGATCTGGCCCACGAATTCGAACGAGGTCGTGGCTCCGTTGTCCGGGGCGATCGCGAAAGCGGAGACGGACGTGGCAAGGAGTGCTAGCAAGAAGACCGGGCGTGCCATGAATCCATCGTAGCGCACTTTTTCGCGGGAGTCCAAAACGTGCGGCCCACACCCGGTGAATCTGCCGGGTACCGAAGAGCGAGCGGTCGGCCTGCCAAAATGGAAGCAGTGGCTACCCCCGTGCAAGCCCCATGGAGTGGATTCGCCGTCGGCCCCGTCCGGGTCGACCCGCCCGTGCTGCTCGCCCCCATGGAAGACGTCAGCAACCTCGCTTTTCGGCTGATCGCGAAGCGCATCGCGGGGCCGGGGCTCATGTTCACCGAGTTCGTCTCGGCCATGGCCGTGCACTACAACGCGCGCAAGTCGCTCAAGAAGATGCGGATCGAGGACTCCGAGCGCCCCCTGGGCATCCAGATCTTCGGGGGCGAGCCGGACGTCATGGCCGAAACCGCGCGCATCGCCGAGTCGATGGGAGCGGACCTGATCGACATCAACATGGGGTGTTGGGTGCCGAAGGTGTGCCGCACCGGATCCGGCGCGGCGCTCCTCAAGGACCCGCAAGCGGCCGAACGCATCGTCTCCGCGGTGGTCGGGGCCGTTCGGGTTCCGGTGACGGTCAAGGTGCGGGCGGGCTGGGACTACGAGCTGTTCGCGGCGCCCGAGCTGGCGCGCCGATTCGAGGGGGCGGGTGCCAGGATGCTCACGCTCCATGCCCGATTCGCCAAACAGGGTTTCGAGGGCGAAGCGGATTGGAAGCTGATCGAGGAGTTGCGGGAAGCGATCCAGATTCCCTTGATCGGAAACGGGGACGTGAAGGCCCCCGAAGACGCCCTGAAGATGCTGCGGGAGACCGGTTGCAACGGCGTGATGGTGGGCCGCGCGGCCATCAGCAACCCGTGGGCGCTTGCCCGCATCGTGGCGGGTGTCGAGGGCCGTGCCCTTCCTCCCGCGCCCACCTTGGACCAGCGGATCGAAGTGGCGCTCGAACACGTGCGGCTGATGATCCGCAACGAGGCGGAGTGCGACGGCTGGGAGGAGACGCTGCGGTGTCCCCACTACGAGGAGTCGGAATTGCGGGCGGTGCGCGCCCTTCGGGGGCAGTTGCCGATGTACATCAAAGGCGAACATGGGGCCGCCCAGGCCCGCGCACGCATCACCGCCTGCAGCACCTACGCGGAGGTGTGCGACGAGTTGGAGCGGTTCGCGGCCTCCGTGCGCGAGCACTCAGAAGAGGCTTCGGAGGAAACGGGTCCAGACGCGGGGAACGTCGGGCGCCAACCGTAGCGCCTCTCGGTGGTGACGCCTGGCCGCCGCTCGATCCCCCTGCTTGGCAAGGTGCTTGGCCATCGAAGAGTGGGCGATCCCGACGTTCCGTTCAAGCGCCCTCCGATAAGAACGCCGCTTCGCCTCTGGGACCCCGGCGAACAACGTTTCGAACCGCGGGAGGATGTGGGCCTCGAGCAGGTGCCTTTGCGCGTCGTGGAATCGGTAACCCGCGTTGGCGAGCGAGCTGGAAAGCACTTGGTAGCGGACGTGCTTTTCGGGGATGTGCGCGAACGAACCCCGGCTCGCCAGCAGAAACCACCCGTACCAATCGGAGCAGCGCACCGTGTCCGCCACGAAGTTGCCGGCGTCGAGCATCGCCGCGCGGTCGAAGACGGCCGAGCTGGCGATCACGAGGTTGCTCGGCACGATGTGGTCGAAGGAGAACGCGTCTTGGGGAAGTCGAAGATCGCGGGCGACCTCGCGGCCGTCCTCGTACAAATACCAGCAATCGGAATGGACCATCACGGTCCCCGTACGCCGTTGCTCGGCCACCTGGCGATCCAGCTTGTCGGGCGTCCAGAAGTCGTCGTGGTCGATGAACGCCACGAGATCGCCCTTCGCCTCCTCGACGAGCCTTCTTCGGGCCTCTCCGAGTCCGCGGTTGGACTGCCGAAGGACCCTCGCTCCGGCCGCTTCGGCGATCGACGCGCTGGCATCGGTCGAGCCGTCGTCGAGGACGACCAGCTCGAAGTCCTGGTACGTCTGGGCGCGCACGGAGGCCAGTGCCTGTTCGAGCGTTTCGGCACCGTTGAACACCGCCGCGCACACGCTGACCCGGGCCATGGACGGAGGTTACCCACGGGGAGTACAATCCAGCGGCTCCATGTTGTCCCGCACTCTCGTTCTCAAGGTCGCGAGCTGGTCGCTCGTCGAGCACATTGTTCGCAAGACCTTCCTCTTTCGAAGTCTGGTCAAGCGGTTTGTCGCGGGCGACACCCTCGACGAGGTGATTCCGGTCTGCGAAGACCTCGTCGCGCGGGGGTTCTTCACCACACTGGACCTGCTCGGCGAGAACGTCAAGTCCGTGGAGGCCGCAGTCGCGGCGAAGAACGCGTACATCGAGATGTTGCGGCGAATCGGGCAGAGCCCATGCCGCCCCCGGACCAATATCTCGATCAAGCTCACCCAGTGCGGCTTCGACCAAGGGGACGAGCTTACGGAGGCGCACTACCGCGAGGTGCTGGACTTCGCTCAGGCGATGGACGAGTGCTTCGTGCGCGTCGACATGGAGTCCTCCGCGTATACCGAACGCACCTTGCGTCTCGTCGAGAAGGTGTGGTCCGACTACAAGAACACCGGAACGGTGCTCCAGTCGGCGCTGTACCGCACGCCCCAGGATGCGCAACAGTTGATCGACCTCGGAATCCGCGTGCGTTTGGTGAAGGGCGCCTACCTGGAACCGGAGCGGGTGGCCTACCAGGACAAGTCCAAGGTGGACGAGGCGTTCGTAGACGTGGCGAAGAAGCTGATGCTCGAGGGGAACTACCCGGCCATCGCCACGCACGACGAAGCGATCATCGACCAACTGCTCGCGTTCGCCAAGGAGAGGAAGATCGAGTCGGAGCGATTCGAGTTTCAGATGCTCCTCGGTATTCGGCGCGACCTCCAAGAGAAGCTGCGGGAGGCGGGCTACCACGTGCGGATCTACGTGCCTTTCGGGGAGAGCTGGTACCCGTATTTCTCGCGCCGCCTGGCGGAGCGCCCGGCGAATATGTTCTTCATTCTGAAGTCGCTGCTCAAGGGCTGAGGCTCGCCTAGTACACTCCGGGCATGGGAGCCTTTTCGGGTCCGCGCGAATGGGGCCGTTTGCTGACGGCGATGTTGACACCGTTTGGCAAGGACGGGAAAGTCGATTTCAAGGAGGCAGCGCGCCTCGCGGTCTACTTGGTGGACGAACAGCGGAACGACGGCCTGGTCGTGAACGGCACCACGGGAGAATCTCCCACCCTCCGCGAAGACGAGAAGTTTCGGCTGCTTGAGACGGTCCTCGGCGCGGTGGGCGATCGTGCCGCGGTGCTCTTCGGTTCGGGAACCTACAACACCGAGGAGTCGATCCATCTGACGCGCGAAGCCGAGCGGCGCGGGGCGCACGGGATCATGCTGGTGAACCCGTACTACAACCGGCCCGGCCAGAACGGCCTTTACGCCCACTTTTCGACGATCGCGGCGGAGACCGGGCTTCCGGTCATGCTCTACAACATCCAGCCACGCTCCGCGATCAATCTCGAGACGCCGACGCTGATGCGCTTGGCCCGCATTCCGAACATCGTGGCGGTAAAGGAAGCCAGCGGGAATCTGGGCCAGATCTCAGAGGTGTGCGCCCAGAAGCCCGAGGGCTTTCGCGTCTACAGCGGCGACGACGGGCTGACGCTTCCCATGCTGAGTTTGGGTGCGCACGGGGTCGTCAGCGTGGCGGGCCACGTCGTTGGCGACTCGATCGCGGAGATGATCGACGCGTTCGCGGACGATCCGGGGCGGTCGCAAGCGCTCCACCATCGGTTGAGCCCCGTGTTCAAGGCGCTCTTCAGCGCGCCGAGCCCCGTGCCGGTGAAGTACGCGACGAGCCTGCGGGGATTCCAGTGCGACCGGGTACGCCTTCCCCTGGTTCCGCTCGACGAGTCCGAACGGCGTTTGGTCGAAGCTGCCTTGAGCGCCTTCCAGAGCAGCTAGGCGAGCCTCGGCGTTCCCTTCGCCCATCTGGCTCGTCGTAACTACAAGACAGGAGGCAACATGTTTCTCAGCGCATTTGTAGGGCTCGCGTTCGCCCAGGTGGCGGGTTCGACCGCCAACGAAGTGACCGTGTACAACCAGGGGTTCGCCCTGGTCAAAGAGGTTCGCAACGTCGAATTGGTGCGGGGCCGGCAGCAGGTGTCCATCGTCGACGTGGCGTCCCAGATCGAAACGAACAGCGTCGGCATTCGGAGTCTGACCGACCCGAACGCGTTCGAGGTGTGGGAGCAGAACTACCAGTACGACCTCATCAGCCCCATCGCCATTCTCAACAAGGCCGTCGGACAGCCCATCCGATTCCGCAGGGTGTTGCCCGACGGTCAGATCGAGGTGCTCTCCGGCACGCTCATCAGTTCGCCGACCGCGGTGGTGGGGAACCAGCAAGGCGGGTCGTCCTCGACGTACAACGGCATGGTCATCCGCGCCGACGACGGGCGGATCGTCCTCAATCCGTCGGGCGAGATCGAGGTCTCGTCGCTTCCCGAAGGCCTGATCAGCAAACCGACGCTGGTGTGGGACCTCTTCGCCCAAAAGGCGGGTCCGCAGGCCGTGGAGTTGAGTTACCTCACCCGCGGCACGTCGTGGAACGCGGATTATGTGCTGACCCTGAGCGGGACGGGCACGGCGGACTTGCGCGGCTGGGTCACGATGACGAACAACAGCGGCGCGACGTGGAAGGACGCGAAGCTGAAACTGCTCGCCGGCGACGTGCAGCGGATCCAGGAGATGGCTCGCGGCGGCATGGGCGGAGGGCGCCAGGCGATGGATGCGGCGGCCAAGGCAGGCTTTCAAGAAGAGTCCCTGTTCGAGTACCACCTCTACACCCTGCAACGCCCTGCGACGATCCGCGACCGGGAGATCAAGCAGCTCTCGTTGCTCGAGGGGAAGGGAGTGAAGGTCGAGAAGAAGCTGATCGTGGATTCGATGCAGAACTTCGGGACCTACTATCCGAGCGAGGGCGAGGTGGGGACCGGCAACATCAAGCCGCAGGTCCGCATCGAGTTCGTGAACTCCGAGCAGAACCAACTGGGCATGCCCCTTCCGATGGGCAACGTCAAGGTGTACCAACGGGATGCAAGCGGATCGATCCAGATGCTCGGCGAAGATCGCATCGACCATACGCCGAAGAACGAGCGCATCTCGCTCGTGGTGGGGCGATCGTTCGACGTCGTGGCGGAGCGCAAGCGGCTGAATTTTTCGCGGACCAGCCCCCGTTCGTTCGTCGAGACGTTCGAAATCGAGATCCGAAACCGCAAAGAGACGCCGGAACAGGTCATCGTGCTGGAGCGCCATTTTGGGGACTGGCGGGTGACGAACAAGAGCATGGAGTTCGAGAAGCTCGATTCGACGACCATGCGCTTCCTCGTGGACCTGAAGCCGAACGAGAGCAAGAAGGTCACGTACACCGTCGAGACGCGATGGTAGGGAGTGGTGCTTGGTCCTTGGTCCTTGGTCCTTGGTCCTTGGGGGGTGAGCCGGCATTTTTGCCCGATCACATCCCTTCATTGATTGTTGCGCGCGCGTCGGCATGGGAATCGAGTACTATAATGATTCGCGCGCCGCGTTTTTCTTCGGCGCGTTCGATGAGGAGAGATTGCGTTGAAACGACTGCTGATTCTTGCAAGCCTTGCGACCCTCGCAGCGAGCGCGGGTGCCGTGAACCTGATTTCCGATGGAGGCTTCGAGCTGGGCGACGTCGCTTCGCCGCAGTTCACGGGCACTCCCTGGACGACTCAATACAGCTATGCGACGTCCAACACCAACGGCGGCGTCGACTCCATTTGGAGCGAAGGCTACATGCGGGTGATGGACGGTGGCAAGACGGCCAACAATGGAACGACCGGACATGGACTGTGGGACTCGGTGACTCGATCCGAGGGTGAGTCCTTCCTGGCGGTCAACGGTTCCACCAACACGAGCAACATCCCCTTCGTTCTCGAACAGGTGTTCTCGTACTCGGGCACGGGGCTCCTCGAGGTCTCGTTCGACTCGGTCAACCTGTACCGGCAGGACGTCAACGGCGCTTCCTCCCTCAGCGTTTACCTCGACGGCACCTACCTCGGTTCGACGAGCACGCAACTCGACAACACGTGGCGGACGGCGACGTTCAGCGGCAGCGTGGCCAACACCGGAAGCCACACGTTGAGAATCCAGGCCGACACCACTCAGGCAAGTGGCAACGACTTTGGACTGGACGATATCCAGGTCACGGCGTCCCCCGTGCCGGAGCCCTTCACGATGGGCTTGGCGGGCGTGGCGTTGTTGGCCGCGGCTCGCCGCAGACTCCGCAAGTCTGCTTAGTGTCTTCCCAACTCGCACTCAAACGGCCCCAGCATCGTCGATGTTGGGGCCGCTTTCCTGGGTCCGACTCCTCGGCGGTTCAAACCTCCCGCCGAAGCAGCGGGTGCTTCGCCATGAACAGTTCGTTCACCCACTGCGCCCGCAAGGCCATCCCGTGCACCATCTCGGGCAAGACGTGGGGGTTGTAGAGGGTGTTTGGGACAAAGCAGGTGAACGCGATGTCGTTCCCGAGGCTGCACCAAGAGCCGAGGTCGTGCCACCACTTCCAGTCCTTTCGCTCGAGGGCGTTCAGCTCGAGCGTGGTGTGCGCCTCCTGGTCGTCGCCCAGATTGATGGGCAGGCGGATCGTCAGGGAGAGACCGTTGCCGAGAAAGGCGTGCGGAAGGTCCGTCAGCACTGCGAGCCTGATCGGCGTCTTGCCCTCTGCGGCCGGGCCGGGATCTTCGCCCCACGCGAACTCCGCATGGAGGCTCGAGCGCCCATCGGTCGAGCACACGAGCGCAAGACGGCGGATCATGTCGGTCGCCTCCTCCCACTCGCCCACACCGATCCACCGGCTGGGCTGGGCACCTGGCGGGACGAAGAACTGGTCGATGGCGTGGACCATCGGGTGCGGCGACTCGCGCATCCCGTGGGTCGGGTGTTGGGTCGACGCCACGGGTGTGCCAAGTTCGCCGGCCAGCGTCGGACCACGGGTGTGCGCGACGGAGACCTGCAGCGCCACCGCCGCGAGGAACAGCTTGAGCAGCCACTCCTTGTTCTCCTCCGTGACGTAAACCGTGCAGTTCAGGCGGAACGTGTCCTGATCCGCGTCGAAAACGAGGGCGTTCAGATTCGCGCGCGCCATCGCGGCCGCCATGTAGAGTTCGAACTGCTCCGCCTTGCCCCGACCGCGGAGCAAGTCGATCTCCGCGTGCACCCGGTAGATGCTGCAGAGGTTGTGGAAGACGCCGACGTCCGCCGAGATGGTCTGGGCGTAGTCCGAAGCCCACCAACGGAACCCGCGGGAATAGTCCACGCCCCAGTGATCGTCAACGCGGAGCCCTTCGTAGACCTGCGCGACGAAAGCCGTTCCCAGATCTTCCCGATCCCGCCACGACGCCATCCGACCAACTCCTCACTCGGAAACCGAGTGTCCTATTATAGAGACGTGGGTGCGGAGGTGCCAATAGGGGCACGTACACCCTCCGGACAAGCTACCCACCTGGTACGGGTCCAAGCGGATGCGGGAACGTCAGGCAGATTCTCGCGCGGCCCCCGGAAGCGGCAACGAGACGGACCTGGCTTGATTGGAAGGCGGGCAGGGGAGGAGTCTTGAACCGCGCTCTCTCGGCACCATCTGCGGCGAAGACGCGCCCTTGGCCCTGCGCGTCGATCTCGATGGACTCTCCGGTCGCCACGGTCGCCGGCATGTTCACGCGCTGGCCGCCGCACACGAGGGTCGGATTCACCAACGCGGCGCTCCGTTCGACGAGGGGTTCGACCGCCACCAAGCGCACTTGCGACCCTGGAGCGGGGGCCCGCATCCAGCGCACGTTAACGGCCAAGACGTGGGCGAAGTCGAACGCGTAAAGCGCCGCCTTGAACGCGTAATTCGTGGGGGCCGGACGGAAATCGTCGAGCAGCCGCGGCGCGGAGTCGAGGAAATCGACGATGGTCGTCGTTCGGCCCGGGCGAACGTCGACGAAATAGTCGCGAAAGAGCTTGCCCGGACTCTCAAGCTGGATGTTCAGGACCCCGAGATCGGCCCCTGTGGCGCCCGTCGCATCGAGGCTGACCGCCAGGGTCCGGCGAGCGGTCAAGTCGATGCCGCCCCGGGCACCGTCGGTGCGGGTGGGTCCGACAAAGAACGGCGTGGGGCCAGGGGATCCCGCATCGAAGCGGGTGACCTGCGCCATCCAACCGGGCATGGGCTGCCCGCCTGCGGGCACGGGAAGGAGGGTCCCGTCGCCGGCGGCCGCCTTGGGTTGCGAAAGTGCAGGCAGGCATTCGATCCGCAGGCTCTTCGGCGCCCCGCGAATCGTGCCCAGCGAAACGTCGGCGTTCGTGTCGGCGTCGAACGCGACCGTATGCACGGGTGACGGCTGGCCGGCCGAATCGAGCGTCCAATCGCCCGCCGCCAGCACCTTGCGAAGGGCGGAGTCGAGGTGGCCGCTCTTTCGCAGCGATTCCCATTGGTCGAGCCGGGCGAGCAACTCCTCGGAGCGGACGTTGGCCTTCAATGCGGCGAGCGTGGTTTCAAGGGAGACGGGGGCATCGAGCGCGAGCATGCGCGCCCCGTATGCGTCGACATCGGTGGGCAGGGTAGCCCGCCATTGGGGAGCCGATGCCAGCAACCCCCACCAGCCCAACTCGGCGGGTAGGAAGTTGTCCTCGTAGCGTCGGTAGGAGTCCGCGATCTTGTGGCGATCCAAGTACGTATCTGGAGCCAGGGCCGCGTAATCGTCGCAGGTCCCACGGGTGAACCAGTGCCAGAGCCAGTGCGTGAGGCCGCTCCCCTGCACGAGCAGCGGTCGCTTGACCCGCTTCAAGACCTCGCTCTGCACCCGACCGACCCAGTACCAGTAAGGGCCGTTGGCCGACGCGTTCTCCCCGCCGTCGAAATACACCATGTCGAAGCCGCAGCGGTCGAGCAGGCCGGAGATGCGGTCGGCCATCTGGCCGAGGAGGTCGGTTTGGAGGTCGGCGAGATACGATCCGTACCGCTCGGCGAGATGCTCGACGACCGCCCCTTGCGGGTGGGAAGCTGCCCGCGTGCCCCCGACCCCGCGCTGGCAACCAACGAGCTTCCCGCCGGCCTCATCGACGGATTGGTAGCGGATGATCTCGCTGCCCACCATCACGTCTCGCCCGCCTTTGACATTGCCGTAGAAGGCGCCCTCCCGGGGGAAATCCGCCATCGCTGCCTGCAGGACAAGGGTGGTGTCGGAAGGTCCGATCGCAGCGGCCAACGTCCCACGGGCATCCGCAAGCAGGCGCGGATCGGGTGCGGGCGTGGCGAGCGCATCGTATTTCGAGATCATCGACGTCACGAGGTGCATCCCCACGCGAAGTCCCGCGGCGTGGCACTTGTCGGTGACCCGGCGCAGCGAGTCTTCGCCACCCGGATAGTTGCGGAGGTTGATCGGGTAGGTACCGGCAGACGCCGACCACGTGCTTCCGTAGACGAGGATCGCCTTGAAGCCGCCGAGTTTCGCCAGACGGATCGTCTCGTCCGCGTTGGACTCCGTCAGGTCGGTGAACAGGTAGCTGTCGTTGGCCGCGGCCGACTCCTTGGCCCACTGCCCGTCCAATTTCGGCGAAGGCAGGGACCAGGCAAGCTCGGCCCTTCGAACGGCTTGGCGCATGGTGGCGGTGGGGGCGATCACGAGGAGGGCTCCCTCGCCCTTGATGCCGAACTGGCGGTACGCAGTGACCCCAAGGCCGTGGCCCCCCCACGGGGCCGCTTCGACCCGTTCGCCCAATCCCAACAGCGACACGGCAACCACGTTGTTCCAGCGGCAGTTGAGGATCGTCCCGCGGCGATCTAAATCCCGGGTCGAGATCTGGGCGAATCGAACCTTCTCGGGAGTCGGACCCTGCACGTCGGCAATCGTGAAGGCGATACCCTCCGGGTGGGACACGATGTCCACGAGCATCTTGAACGGCTGGCCGCCAAAGGTGACGAGCAGGTGATCGCCCGCCTGGGTGAGGGTCGTCGCGTCGTGCCACGAGCCGTCGATCCATGCGGACGCCATCGGCACTTTGGCACCGTCATGGAAGCTCAGGCCACCGGTTGAGACAAGGTTGATACACCGGGCTTGCGAGTCCAGGGTGATCGAGCCGCCATCGCTGCGAAAGACCCAGGGGGCTTGAGTGGGCGCAAGCGCCAGGAGGATCAGTGCCGCGAGAACGGGCATATGTCAGGGGACGGCTTGGATCGCCGCCCGGTTCCCGATTCCCGGTTCCCGATTCCCGGTCTTTGCCCCCTACTTCCCGAGCACCGCTCGAATCGCAGGAATCGCTTCGTAGAGGTCGGCGACGAGCCCGAGATCGGCGGAGTCGAAGATGGGCGCGTCGGGGTCCTTGTTGATCGCGACGATGACCTTCGAGTCCTTGATGCCCGCCATGTGCTGGGTCGAGCCCGAAACGCCCGCGGCGATGTAGAGGTCGGGCGCGACGATCTTCCCGGTCTGGCCCACCTGCGCTTCGTTCGGTGCGATGCCCGAGTCCACGGCCGCCCGCGTGGCGCCGACCGCGCCTCCGAGAGCGTCGGCGAGGCCGCCGATCACCCTCTCGAACGTCTCCGCATCTTTGAGGGGCCGGCCGCCCGTGACGACGACTTTGGCCTGGGTGAGATCCGGGCGGCCACCCCCTCCGCGCTCGTTCGCGGAGATCCGAGTGGCCTTGCTGTCGAGTTCAAGGGCAACGGGCTCTTTTGCCGAGGTTCCGCGGGATTCCGGTTTGGCAAAGCCGGCCGGCCGGAACGTGACGACGACGGGCGAGCAGAGCGTTTCCACCGTGGCCAGGATCGAACCCGCCACGAGCGGCCGCTGGAACCGCGTCGGCGACTCGGCGGCGATCGCGTCGGTGACCATCGCAGCGCCCAACAGCGCGGCCACGCGGGGGAGCACGTCCTTGGAGCGCATCGAGCTGATGGCGGCCAAGTGGGTGTAACCCACCGCCGCACCGGCGATCGCTTTGGCGAGGCCGTCGGCCGTGGAGCCGTGGGCCAGCCCGGCCTCCAGCACCTTCTCGGCGCCCGTGTCCGTCGGCCCGTGACCTTCCAAGGCAAGCACGTCGAAGGGCAGGCCGAGTTGTTGGGCGAAACCCGCCCCTTGGGCGGCCTCGGCCCCGTCGAAGGCGATCAAGAGCAGCTTCATGCCTAGAGGACCCCCTTGTCCTTGAGCGCGGCGACGAGCTCCTCGGCAGAAGCGACCTTTCGGCCCGCTGCGCGTGCGGGCGGGGCTTCCACTTTGACGGTGCGCAGGCGGGGGGATGGAGCGGTTTTCATCGGCTGGCGGTCAAGCGGCTTGCTGCGGGCTTTGATAATCCCGGGCAATGCGATGTAGCGCGGTTCGTTCAGCCGCAGATCGACGGTGATCACGCACGGGAGGGGCATTTCGAGGGTCTCTTCGCCCGCATCGGTCTCCCGCGTGACGGTGGCCCGGCCCCCGGACAGTTCGATCTTCGAGGCAAAGGTGGCCTGGGGCCAATCCAAGAGCGCGGCGAGCATCTGGCCCGCCTGGTTGGAATCGTCGTCGGTGGCTTGCTTGCCCATCAGGACGAGATCGGGCTGGGTCTCCCCGACGAGGGCCTTCAGCTCTGCGGCGACCG